>JAPOIA010000158.1 GCA_029979185.1 Alphaproteobacteria bacterium
AGCTTCGCGGCGTCCTTCTGTTCCTCGTAATAGAGCACATTGGAAATGGGATGATGCGTATCATGCACGTCCTTGGCAAAGTCGATCATGGTCAGCTGCAGCTGGTGGGTCCACAGCTTGCCTTGCTCGTCCCGCGGCGCGAGACCGAGGCGGCCACCGAGATACAGCAAGATGTTGGACGTCTGGGCGATGATAAAATTGCCGTCCTTCAATACCGGCGGGGCATAGGGCGGCCGGTCGCCACCCTTTGCATCGAGAATGGCGAAGACCTCATCCTGCCCGCCGCCCTGCGCCACCGGCATGCGCGCGATGTCGATATACTCCGCGCGTGCTTCTTCAAGGGCGAGACGAACGAATTCGCCGCGTCCCTGAATTCGCCCGTGATAATAGAGTTCGTAGGCCATGGGCTCCTCCTGCTATCGCCAGCGGTGCTATTTCCTCTTCACCGGAATGTGCTTGGCCAGCCATGCCTCGAGAATTTTCCGGACGACGCCGTCGTCATCGGCAAACATGAAGTGATCGACGCCTGAGACCAGATGCATGTCGCAGGGTTGCTTGGCATTTGCGAAAAGGCCGAGCGCCTGCGAAGTCGGGGTCACCGTATCGTCCGCAGGATGCAGAATAAGATAGGGGCGCGGCGCGATCAGGCCGACGACGTCATTGGCGCGGAATTCCATCATGCTCATTGCCGTTTCCGCCGGGAATTCCATGATGGAATTGCCGACCAGCAGATGGCGCATGTGCTTGGGAATCGGCACGATGTCGAAACGCGGGATCATCATCGGCTTGCCGGTTTTCTGGCGATAGCGGCGTCCCTGCTCGAGCTTGCCGAGGAAGCGCTTCCACTGCGCCGGCGAAGGGTGCTGTTCACGGAATTTGGCGACACCATCGCCCCAGCCGGCGACGGACACGCAGGCGGCAATACGCTTGTCCAGCGCTGTGGCGTAAGGCGCGGTGGCGCCTCCGAACGAATGACCCAGAACCCCGATGCGCTTGCTGTCCACGTGCTTGACGCCTTCGAGATAGGTGACAGCAGCCTGGATATCGCGGACCTGGTCCATGCACAGGATGAAGGCCGGATCGCCGCCGCTTTCGCCGCAACCGCGCACGTCGAAGCGCAGAACGACATAGCCCATCTTCTCGAGGATTTCGGCGGCCTGACGCGGCGTGGTGCCATCCTTGTTGGTTCCAAAACCGTGCAGGACCATAAAGCAGGGACGCTTTTCCCTCGGCTTCATGCCGCGCGGCGTGTGCAAGATGCCAACGAGATCGATGCCGTCGGATTTGAAAGTTACGCGTTCCTGCATTTTGGTCTCCCCTTGATTTTTCCGCCGCAGACGGTGACGTGGCCGATTATGTCTGGCATTAAATTACATACAACCGCCGCCGGGAACAGAGCCAGAGGGAATTATGAGCGAAAAAATCCGCATCGAGAGAAGCGTTCTGGAAAAATTTGCGCGTGACCTTTTTGTAGCCGCCGGGTTACCAGAGGAATGGGCGCGGGCGGAAGCGGAAGTTCTGATCTGGGCCGACATGCGCGGCCTTGGCTCGCACGGAGTGCTGCGCATCCCGTCCTACATCGCCTGGATGGCGCGCGGATTGCGCACACCCAACGCGAACATCCATGTCACTGCAGAGAAGGGGGCGATGGCGATCCTTGAAGCCGACCGTGGTCCCGGCCTTTATATCATGCGCAAGGCGATGGACATGGCTATCGAGCGAGCGCGCGAACATGCGCTCGGCTGGGTCTCGGTACGGCAGGTCACCCATACGGGCGCGATGGGCTTCTATGTGCGGCAGGCGGCAGAGGCCGGCATGGTCGGCATAGCCTCATGTTCCTCGCGACCATTGATGGCCTACCACGGGACGAAGGATGCGGCTCTCGGCACGACACCGATCGCCATCGCGGCGCCACGCGCCAACGGCAAGCCGCTGGTACTGGACATGGCGAGCGCGGCCATATCCATCGGCGCAATGGCAGCGGCGCGACAGGCCGGCCGGGATCTGCCACCGGATGTTGCGCTCGACGAAAACGGTCATGTCACCACGGATTCCATCCGCGCCGTAACGCCGCTTCCGATTGCCGGGCCGAAGGGCGCTGGCCTTGGCGTGATGATCGAATGTATCGCCAGCCTGCTGAACGGCTATCCGCTGGTCGCCTCGGCCTTCGACGATCCCGCCCAGCGCACGGACTATGTGCTCAACGCCTTCGTCGTCGCAATAGACCCGGCGTGGATGCCGGCGGCTGCAACTTTTCAGCAGGAAGTAGACCGGCTGGCGAAGGGCCTGGCCGCACAGCCGCGGGCCGACGATTTCGACGAAATCCTGATGCCGGGCGAACGCGGCGATCGGGAGATGGAACGCACCGCCCGTGAGGGCATCACCCTGACGCCGGTGTTGTGGAAACAGCTGGCGGACGTCGCCGGACGATTGGGAGTCGGCATGCCAGAAACGCGGTAGATGCGACCGGGGAGTAGCGAATAGGGAACTATCGTCATCCCGCACGAGCATGGTGAGGTGCGAGATCGCCACCAGTATCGAAAGGTCCCGGTTCGCCTTCGGCGCCCGGGAAGACAGAAACTTCCCTTCCCAATTCGCCACTCCCCATTCGTCCCCCTCTTTGCATCCCGCGCTCCGTGTCGTAGAAAGCGGCGATTAAATCTGACACTGGCTGGGAGCCCCGCATGCGTATCGTTCATATCAAGCAAAATGGCAAAGCCGTCCTCGCTGCCCGCTGCGGTGACGAACTGATTGATATAAATAAGGTTTCGTCCGACCTCGGGACCAATCTGGTCGATATCCTGGCAGGCGGCAAGCTGGCCAGTTTGGCCGACAAGTTAGCGTCTGCAGGAGCCGATGCGGTTGTCTCCGGCTCCTACACATACCTGTCGCCGGTCGAACAGCCGGGCAAGATCATCTGCGTCGGCCTCAACTATGCCGACCATGCCAAGGAAAGCCCCTACGACCGTCCTGACTATCCGGTGCTGTTCCTGCGCGTCGCCACCTCGCTGGTGCCGCATGGCGAGCCGCTGATCGCGCCGAAGTGCTCCGAACAGTTCGACTATGAAGGCGAGATGGTCGCCATCATCGGCAAGGGCGGCCGCCATATTGCGCGCGACAAGGCGCTGGAACATGTCGCCGGCTATTCGGTGTTCAACGAAGGCTCGGTACGCGACTACCAGTTCAAATCGCCGCAGTGGACCAGCGGCAAGAACTTCGACGGCTCCGGCGGCTTCGGCCCCGACTTCGTCACCGCCGACGAATTGCCGCCGGGCGGCAAGGGCCTGAAGATCGTCACCCGCCTGAACGGCGAGACGGTGCAGGAAGCCAATACCGACGACATGCTGTTCCCGGTCGACGAGATCATCGCCGTTGCATCGGAAGTGATGACGCTGGAGGCGGGCGACGTGTTGGTGCTCGGTACCCCCGCAGGCGTCGGCGCCTTCCGCAAGCCGCCGCTGTGGATGAAGGACGGCGATGTGTGCGAAGTTGAGGTGGAAAAGATCTGCTGCCTGAGCAATCCGGTGAAGGCGGAAGCCTGATCGATTGCCGCGCACTCATTAAAAAATCCTCCGGCGCAAACCGGAGGATTTTTTTGTTTGCGAGCACCCTGGAGGTCCAGCGCCCGCACGACTGGTCATCGTAACGTCAGCATCTGTATCCTGTTCCATCCGCGCGAAAAATTTCTAGCCCATGCTCGGACGGAAGCACCTGTTGGCATCCGGGCTCCGTTGAGCAACCATTTCCGCAGGCAGCAACTTTCACCGCCGCAAACCGTTTCCCTGTCACAACAATGCAGATGGCATTGCCCTTTGGCAGATATCGAAAGGAAACGGCATGGAACGCGTACATCCCAACCACAGCATTATCTCCAGCAACCGCGTCGAAGGCACCGCCGTCTATGTCGGGAATCGCGAGCAGATCGGTTCTGTCGATCATTTGATGATCGAGAAGGTTAGCGGCAAGGTTGCCTATGCAGTGATCGCATTCGGCGGCTTTCTCGGAATCGGTGAAAGCCATCATCCCTTGCCATGGGCGGCACTGAAATACGATACCGAACTTGACGGCTTCATTACCGGCATCACGGAAGACCAGCTGCGCGATGCACCGGAGTTTTCCGATGATTCATGGAGCGATCCGGACTGGGAGAAGCGCGTACACACCTATTACGGCGTGCCTGCATACTACGGAGTGTGACGACTAATACCTGTTGCCAGACAAGCACAAACTTCACAAAAGATGGCCCACATCGCTGCGGGCCGTTTTTGCTTTCATGCAGCAATCATAACCGGCAGATGCGTACCAGACGGCCGCGGCGATTGCGGCGCCAGACGCAGCGACGGCGGCGGTGGATCATCCGGCGGCGACGCATCATCACGCGGCGGCGAGGCCCTCTCCCTCTCCCCCTGCCCCAGCCGCGGCCACGCCCGCGGCGCTGGACTTCGACTGCGCCTTCGGCTGGCGCATCGGGATCAGCTGTCGCGCCCGCCGGAACCGCCTGCGCCATGCTTGCCATGAGCGGCAGTGCAGCAGCGACAACTGCGCCTTTTACGAGCACCCCGAGGAAATAACGCCGGTCCATAGAGCCTTCAATCATCGCACTTACCTCCTGATATAAACAGGTTGCGACGTCATTGCCGCAAAGCCTGTGCTCTCCGACCTACCGCGATCACAAGCGACGAATACAAGCGTGATTTCCTGAAGGCGCTCGTAACCGCGCGATTATCCGCGGATGAAGGAAGAATTACCCAGAACCGCTGAACCGCATGTGACCTGCTGGTTCAGTTCCGGTTCATGACAATGCGAGATTTGGCTCACGCGCCGCCCATTTCAGGCAACAGAAAAGCCTCCGGCACGTAGCCTGAGGCTTTGGTTTGTCCCGGCGGCGGGGAGGAATACCGCCGGGATCATCAGGCGAATGCCTAGTAGTTGTAGGCGCGTTCGCCGTGGGAAGCGAGGTCGAGACCTTCGCGTTCCTGGTCGGTTTCGACACGCAGGCCAACGATCAGGTCAACAATCTTGTAGGCGATGACCGAGCCGATGCCACACCAGACGATGGTGAAGAGCACCGCCTTGATCTGCGATATCATTGCAGGACCGAAGGCGTAAGCCGCCACAGCCAGTTCGCCGGGCTTCGACGCATAGTCGGCAGCGCCTGCACCGCCCAGTGCCGGGTTGACGAGGATGCCGGTTGCGATAGCGCCAATGATGCCTCCAATGCAGTGGATGCCGAAGACGTCAGCGGTATCGTCGTAGCCGAACTTGTACTTGATCGAAGTGACGAAGTAGAAGCAGATCGGCGCGGCAACCAGGCCAAGAACCAGCGAGCCCATCGGTCCAGAAAAGCCGGAGGCCGGAGTTACCGCAACGAGACCGGCGATGGCGCCCGAAACGATGCCGAGCAGCGAAGGCTTGCCGTGACTCAGCCACTCCACGATCATCCAGGCGAGAGCAGCGGCAGCCGTGGCGACGAAGGTGTTGACGAGAGCGAGTGCAGTCACGCCGTTCGATTCCAGGTTGGAGCCGGCGTTGAAGCCGAACCAGCCAACCCACAGTAGCGAGGCGCCGATCATGGTCATGGTCAGCGAGTGCGGCGCCATGGCCTCACGCGGATAACCGATACGCTTGCCGAGGAAGTAGGCGCCGATCAGGCCGGCCAAACC
Source organism: Alphaproteobacteria bacterium (assembly GCA_029979185.1). Classification (GTDB taxonomy): domain Bacteria; phylum Pseudomonadota; class Alphaproteobacteria; order Rhizobiales; family Beijerinckiaceae; genus Terripilifer. The sequence goes on from JAPOIA010000158.1 coordinate 5,664, forward strand.
GGCATTGATGTGGACAACCGTACCGCCGGCAAAGTCGAGCGCGCCCCATTTGAACAGTAGACCGGCATCGTCGTTCACGGCATCGAGTTTCGCCTGTGCCGCGGCTTTGGCTTCCCCAGTTGCCGAAAGGACAGCCTTGGCCGCAGCGGCAACGGAATCCGGGCCAGCCCAGTACCAGACCATGTGGGCGATCGGGAAATAGACGATAGTCAGCCAGATTGCCGTGAACAGCAGTACTGCAGAGAACTTGATACGTTCTGCGAAGGCGCCGACGATCAGCGCCGGCGTGATGCAGGCGAAGGTCATCTGGAAGGCGAGGTAGATATATTCGGGTATGACGACGCCGTTGGAGAAGGTGCCGACATTCGAATCAGGCGTAATACCTTTCAGGAATGCCTTGGAGAAGCCCCCGACATAGGAGTTGAGGCTTCCGCCGCCCGTGAAGGCGAGCGAGTAACCGTAGACAACCCAGATGATCGCCGCGAGACAGACGACGGCGAAGACCTGCGCGAGAACCGAAGCCATGTTCTTAGTGCGGACAAGGCCGCCGTAGAACAGGGCCAGCCCCGGCAGGGACATCATAAGCACAAGCGCGGTTGCAACCACCATCCAGGTGGTATCGCCCTTGTTGGGGACAGGTCCGGCGGCAAGCGCCAAAGTCGGCATGGTTGCTAGCGCCAGGACTCCGGCGGCCAGCGTCGCCGAGCGCAGAGCAGTGGCCATGGTTATTCTATCTTTCATTTTCATCTCCAGATGGACATTGGGAATGATGGTCAAGGAAGGAGGTGCTTAATCTCAGAGAGCTTCGTCGCCTGATTCGCCGGTACGGATGCGGATTGCCTGCTCAATGGGCGAGACGAAGATCTTCCCATCACCGATCTGGCCGGTGCGTGCCGATGAGCTAATGGCGTCGATGACAGCCTGCGCCTGTTCGGATGCGACTGCGATTTCGATCTTCAGTTTCGGCAGGAAATTAACTGCGTATTCTGCACCGCGGTAGATTTCCGTATGGCCTTGCTGGCGGCCGTACCCCTTGACTTCGCTTACGGTCATTCCATGAACGCCGGCTGCGGTGAGGGCTTCGCGCACCTCATCCAGCTTGAATGGTTTTATTACCGTCGTTATCAGCTTCATCTAGACAACCCCCGAGGCCGTTAGAGCGGCTCTACTGCTCTGTTTTAAAGGGAAACAATGCTTAACGCATTGCGGGCGGACTTCCGCTCGGAAATGACCAAACAAGAGTTGTGCCAAACTGGAA
>JAPOIA010000159.1:0-6656 GCA_029979185.1 Alphaproteobacteria bacterium
TGTCCGCAGCACTCCCTTGTACTTCGTCGGATTCCTGCGATTCAGCGCCTGCCGGCGCGAAAGCAGCTTATCAAGCTAGCATCCCGTCATGTCCCTGCCGTGAACGTGGCCACACTCTACATATCACACGCACCCGCCGCAATGATGCGGTTGGACTCCCAATACGCCGTAGATTAGCTGCCGGAACCGCAAACCTTACCGATGACCTATCTCAGGGTGTTTTACCGTTGCGGTCAACCCTTTCAGGACTATTTTCGAACAATAGTGCGTGTTTGCAAGCCTTGCTTTAGTGCACTTGTACAAACCGGAAAGCGGAGCCCTTCAGACCTCTCGGCCTTCCGCAGGCGCCGCAGCCATACGGCGCTTTTCCCGCGAAATCAGCTTCAGATTTCGCACATATATGAAGAGGCCCATACCCTGACCGAGAATGAACACAGGATCACGGCGATATAGCGCGTAAATGAAAAGCAGCAAGCCGCCGCCGATGGAAAAGAACCAGAAGGCCAGCGGCACGACGCTGCGCCCCGCCCGCTCGCTGGCAATCCACTGGACGAGAAAGCGGGCAGTAAAGAATATCTGTCCGGCAAAGCCCAGCGCAACCCAGCCATCGAAGGACTGGACGAATATCTGGTGCAGGTAGCCGCCAACCGCATTGGAGAGATCGACCAGCATCAAATTATCTCCTCGGCTTGCGGCCGTGTCCTGCGCCGGCTGATCAGCCAGCGGACGCCGCACAGATCAACAATGCCGACCCACAGGCGATCGAAAAACCCATAATTGGAGACCCCGGCGTGGCGAGGGCGGTCCTTGACGTCCACGTAGGCCAGATCATAGCCTTCGCGGCGCATCAGCGCCGGCATGAAACGGTGCAACGCATCGAAATAGGGCAGAGCCAGATAGGCATTGCGGCGGAAGCATTTCAGGCCGCAGCCGGTGTCGCGGGTGCCATCGCGCAGGATGCGCGAGCGGACGCCATTGGCGACCTTCGACTGAAATTTCTTGAACCCGGTATCCTTTCGGCCGACACGCTGGCCCTGAACCAAGCCACATGACTCGCCACTGGCAAGCAGAAGCGCAGCCATCTGCGGTATGAAAGCCGGGTCGTTCTGGCCATCACCGTCAAGCGTTACAACCATGTCGGCGCGCGCTGCGCGCACTCCGGTGCGGACCGCAGCTGACTGACCGCAGGACGATGCATGACGGATATGGCGAAGATGGGGACGGCTGGCGCGCAGGTGGTCGAGTACCGAGGCGGTATTATCACTTGAACCGTCGTTGACATAGATGATTTCAAAGGGCGCCATTTCCGCCAAAGCGGCTTCGATTTCCGTGACCAGAGGCTCGATATTATCCTGCTCGTTTCGCACGGGTACCACCACGCTGATATGCGGTGGTTCGGTTCTGGCGTCTTCGGTCATGGATTGCGGGCCTGCTCAGATACGACAAAATTTGCGAAGCGAAGGCAGTATAAAGCCCTGCCCGCGTGCAACAAGAACGCCGCCAGCCGGCTTGAATACAATGGATCTGGCAGCGAACAATCTGCGCAGCAATACAGCAGACGCAACCCCGATGCACGCCCCTGCGAGCACATCGCTGGGATAATGTGCGCCAACGATGACCCGCGACACGCCGATCAGGCATGCTACGGCCAGCAACGGCAGACGCCACTTCGGCAGGAAATAGCTCAGGGCCATGGCAAAGGCAAAAGCCGTGATCGTATGACCTGATGGAAAACTGGCCCATGACGACTTTATTATCAACGGGTTGAATTGGAATGGCCCGCCCTCGTCAAGCAGCTTTGGGCGTGCGCGGCCAATCCGCTTCAATACCTGCGAAGCGATCCCCGAACCAAGCAGGACGGCAAACAGATAGGTGGCCCGGCCGGCCAGAACGGCCATACCCACACGGTCCAGACGGTTCCGGGCTAGGCCAGAAGCGGCTGCGGCCAGAACGCAGGTCAACCCGGTGAAGAAGAACAGATAGCCGGACTTACCAAAATCGGTCACAAAGACGAAAAAGCTCTGCCATCCCGGCCCTACCGTGCGGGCGGCATGGGCGGCACGGCTGTCGAAGAAAAAAGCGACCATAGCGATCGTCACCAGCCAGTAGCCGGTTATCAGCAACAGCCGTCCGGTATCGTATTCCAGCTTAGCAATGGAGCGGTTTCGCCATTGCCTGCGAAAATCCCTTGCGGCCAGGACCCCGGCGTTATAGCCGCGGCGTAGCAGCGGACCGTCCGGCGGCGCGCCTTCCGCCCCCCGATCCGCCGCGGGATTGTGGCCGCTGCTGTTCTTCAACCCGTTCATGAAACCGGTTACTTCCTCAGCCAGACGCCGATGTCCAGCCGCTTTCCGCCATTCAGGTTCAGGCCCTTCACCCGACCGGCAAGTTGAACCCCTTCGGTTGCCGTTGCCGCATTCCTGAAAGCGGCCTCCTGACGGACGTCGACAAATGCCATCCGGCATCGTCCGGCTGCAAGAAATTTCGCTGCCCCCGCACCATCGGTGAAATGCAGATCCGTCCTAGTCAGGAACACGAGGCTCGGCTCATAGTAGCCGGCGCTGGCGAGCATAGGGTTGCGACATGCCCCTTGCGCAGGCACACGGGCCATGGCTGCCAACTGCGGAGAAATTGCGGCAATCCGGCCAGGTCCTCCTGTCAAAATACCCGAGTAAACCGCCTGGTACAGTGCCGCGGCAGCGAGAGCGCCGGCAATTACCCTGCGCGGTGGCGGCGAATCCCGGCACGTGGTTGCCCATGCCATGAAAAGCGAGATCGGGGTGAATACGAACCAGTTCCACGACGGCATGGCCTTCGTCTGGACCGCCAATACAATGCCGGCGATGGTCAGAACCGCTGGGACCAGCACGAAAAGCCAGAGAACCAACCGGCGCCAGCGGCTGGCGCCTTCCTTGAGAAGTTCATCCAGCGCGAGCGCGATCAGGACCGCGATGGCCGGATAAACCGGCAGGACGTAATGCGGCAACTTGGTCGGCACGAGCTCGAACAGCACCCAGACCGGCACGATCCAGGCAAGCAGAAACTGCACCTTGGGCTCACGGCGGCTGGCCCATGCGAAGGGAGCAGTCAGTGCCGCCAGAGGAGCCATCGGCCAGGCGGTCAACCAAAAGACAGCAAAATACATCAGCGGGGGCGCGCCGTGGCTTTCCTTGCCTGAGCCGACCTTCGCCAGCATGTCCTTCCCGACCGAATCGGCGAGGAAACCGCCCTTGGTCTCGATCATGATAAGGACGAACCAGGGCAAGGCCAGGAGTAGCGCCCAGATCAGTCCGGGCAGCAGCTTGAGATGGGCAAACCATGGCGCGCGGCGATTCAATGCAAACAGGGCAAGGCCGGTGAACAGCGGGATCATGGAGGTGATCGGCCCCTTGATCAGCAAGCCAAGTCCAATAGCCGACCAGAAAATCGCCGGTAGCCGCCAGCGCGCCGCTTGCTCATCACGATGACCGATAACCATCCGTGCGAATGCACCCATGGCAGCGAGGATGGTCGCCAACAGGACCGCATCGGTTTTGGCCAAATGCGCCTCGACACCCAGCAATACGGTCGAACCCAACAGCAGCGCGGCCAATAGCGCCGGGCCGCGGGCAACGAAGGCGAGCGCCAGCCAATAGGTCAACAAGATGGAAGCCGTCGCACCGGCGAGCGACGACAATCTATACAGCCAGATCTTTCTGCGGGCGTCTTCAACCCCAAGCGCCTGCCCTGCCGTAACAGCGCTTGCCTGAAGCCAATAGATGCCGGCAGGCTTGTTGTTGCGTGCCTGCTGCTGAAACCGGATACGGACAAAGTCACCGGTCTCGAGCATCTGTTTCGTCGCCTGGGAGAAACGCGGCTCGTCACGGTCCATTGGCTGCAGGGTCGCGAAACCCGGTAGAAACAAGGCCGCGGCCGCCACCACAAGCACCAGCAGCGCCCGCCGATGGCTGGCGGCTGCGAAGCTTAAGAAGCCTTCGAAAATATTCAGAATCCGTTGCGCGACCGATGTCATGGCAGATCGCTAGCGGCAAACGAGCCTAAGCGCAATTGCCCGATCGGCCGCGTTACGGTTTATGCAACTGTGAGCCTGATACTTGCTGCTGTTGCCAGGCGTTCGCTAGGTACTGCGCACCTGCTCCAGTTCGAGCAGACCTTTGCTTGCCTCCTCGCGCAGATCCTCCCAGATCGTCGCGACGAAATGGCCGAAACGCTCGCCGCCCATCATCTTTGACGATCGCGGCCGCGGCAGATCGATGTCCACCACCCGCTTTATGGTGCCCGGACGGAAGGTCATGATCAGCACCCGGTCGGCCAGCTGCACTGCTTCAGCGATATTGTGAGTGATGAGCATCGTAGTCTGGTTCAGTTCCTGCTGGATCTGCAGCACCTTGTCGCCCAAAAGTAGCCGGGTCTGCTCGTCCAGCGCTGCGAAAGGCTCGTCCATCAGCAGGATACGCGGCTTGAAGGCCAGCGTGCGGGCAATCGCAATGCGCTGGCGCATGCCGCCGGACAGCTCGGCCGGAAACCGGTTCTCGAAACCGTCGAGGCCGACAAGGTTCAGGAGTTCCATTGCCTTGGCGTGGCGTTCTTCCTTGCCCACGCCTGCTGCTTCCAGGGGAAAGGCGACATTGTCGAGGGCCGTGCGCCAGGGAAAGGTCGACTCCTCCTGGAACACCATGCCGATTTCCTGATGGCAACCGCGCACGACCTTGCCGTCGACTTCAACCGTGCCCTCGTAGTCCTCCAGAAGTCCCCCGACCGCATTCATGAGCGTGGACTTGCCGCAACCGGAGGGGCCGATGATGGCGATAAACTCGCCCTGCTTGATGTCGATTGACACGGGTTTCAGCGCCACGACATCGCCATGCGGCGTGGAGAAGGTCTTGGCGACGTCGCGAATGCGCAATGCGGGGGTCTTGGTATCGGTGGCGATTGAAGTAACGTCGGTCATGATTTGTATCGATATCCCTGCGGGCGCCTAGCGATGGGCCTGGACGTCGCCCGGTCCGGGAAGACGCACGTATTTCTCGATCAGCGTGTTGCCCAGCGACGCGAGAATGAAAATGATGACTAACACTGCCAGCATGTTGGCAACGCTGAACGCCTCGTAATACTGTCCGGCGAGGAAGCCGAGACCGGCCTTGGCCAGTTTGTATTCCGACAACAGGCAACCAACGATGGAAATTCCAAGGCCGATACGCAAGCCGGTCGCCAGCGGCGGAACCAGCGCTGGCAAATAGATCATCCGCACAGTCTGCATTGTCGTTAGATTGAAGGTCTTGCCGACGCGCAGCAATACTGGACTCACCTGCCGCACACCCGCTGCGACGCCGAGCGCCATGGGAAAGAACGCCGAAATCGCGCCGAGCGCGACCTTCGACCAAACGCCGACCCCGAACAGCACGAGAAGAATCGGTAGGAAAACGATCTTCGGCGTCGGGGCGAGATAGTGGATAAAAGGCTCGAAGACATCGCCGGTATATTTGCGCGAACCGAGCACCAGTCCGACAACAGTACCAAGCGAACAGCCGATCAGGAACGACACCAGGACTTCGAAGCTGGTAACGGCGAGATGCCAATAGAACTCGGCACTTGTGAGCAGCTGGAACATCGCCTGGGCGATGAAAACAGTCGACGGCAGGACGCCCCGGAAGAACAGGCCCGACCAGCCGGCAATTTCCCAGACTGCAAGAAGCGCGATTGCGCCGGCAATCCGCAGGCGGGTGACGGTCCAGAATTCGGAAGCAGGCTTCGCCTTCCCGGCGCTGGCGGATGATCCGCGCCCTATTTGCTCGATAGCAGCCATATTTCCAGTTTCTCCGTAAGGTAGAAGAAGGCAATGCTGACAAGCACGACAAAGAAAATCGCAGCATACATGGCGGGATAATCGAAACGGTCGCCGAGATCGGAGATCAGTTCACCCAATCCGCCAAAGGCAATGAGAAACTCAACGCCAACCACATTGATGATCGCAAACAGCAGTCCGATGCGGATACCGGTGAAGATAACCGGCAGGGCGGCAGGGAACTGGATCATAGTGAATTGCTGGCGTGGCGTCAGGCTGAAGGCGCGACCGACATTCAGCAATACCGGACGCACCCCGTCGAGCCCGTCTTTCGCTTTCAGGATGATCGGCGGCATGCAGCCGAGCGCACCCATGGCGACAATCGTCGAGGAATTGCGGCCGAATATGACTAGAAACAGGGGGTAGAGCAAAACAAGGGGAGCCGACGCGGCTGCGGCAACCCAGCTTGTATAGGCCAGGCCAATCTTCTTGCTGGAATGCAGCCACCAGCCGATGGCTATGCCACCGATGGCTCCGATGGCGGAAGCGGCCAAAGCCTCCAGGAATGTGCGTACGAACGCTGCGCCAAGTTCGCCGGCAACAATAATCTGGATAAAGCCCGACCAGATCGCCGATGGCGCGGGCGCCGTAAAGGCATTGATCCAGCCATATCGCGACGCAACTTCCCAAAAGCCGATGGCGAATACAAGGAACAAAAGGCGCGCAACAAGCGGTGGCAGAAGCGGTTTACCGGCCGCCCTGCGCCGCACAGGTGGAACTACAGTCGCGGTATTTACTGCCGTCATTTCGACAAGCCTGCGGGTTTCCCGATCAACAATAGGAAGCGATCCGGCCACGCGGCCGGATCGTG
>JAPOIA010000159.1:6666-6900 GCA_029979185.1 Alphaproteobacteria bacterium
GAAAGCCTATTTCTTTGCCAGGATGTCGATCAGGCCCTTCACATCCGCAGACTTCATCGGCTTTTTTATGAACTTGAAGTCATGCGCCTGCTTCAGGGACAGATCCAGTTTGCCGATCTCGAACGGCAACATGGCTTCCTTCGGATACATCTTGCGGGTTTCAGCAGCGGTCTTGACGTCGACGCCCTTGGCAAAGCCGGCATAGATCTCCAGCGCCTTGTCGTTCGAATAAGC
>JAPOIA010000015.1 GCA_029979185.1 Alphaproteobacteria bacterium
GCGTTCCACCTGTCTTCCGGCGCCGTGCGGCTGGCGTTCATCGATTGCATGGGTTGTAGCCGCGTCGGTTGCCGGCGCGGCGCTTGTTGTGATTGCTTTGCACGCAATGGATGCTGTGCGTCAATGTCTTGGTCCAGGGTTCGCCTGCCCGGAATTGCTTTTTAGGCAGGCTTATCTGTGGTAGATAGTTCTCACAGGGCGAAAGGACAGGCTGCGCCGGTTCGGAGGCTTGGGAGGCGTTCGATCGCGCCGGAAACGGCGTGCTGGATCCAACAAACAGATGCGCGGGTTAATGCCAAAATGGCATGGGCTCCGGCAAGGGCAGCTAGCCAGACAGAACAAACAGGGCAGGAGACAGTTATGACATTCATCATCAATCCGCATGGCCGTTTGCAGGAATGGATTGCCCATGAAAAGGGTTATTTTGCTGCTGCCGGTTTGACAGACTATGAATTGCGCGCCCACAAACTGCTGACCCGGGACGCGGCGCAAGCGGACACTCCGGCCGGCGCCAACGCCCTGCCGGACAACTACAACGGTGCATACCAGACCTATGAGGCAGGGCGCGATGCCTCGATCAGCTGCGCCTGTCACTGGACTGTCAACATGGCCGCATCCAATGCCCATGGCCGTTTGTGGGGCGAAGCCTATTCGGTATCTCCTTGTGCGATCTTCGTTCCCGAATCATCGCCCATCCGCAAGCCGGAGGATCTGGCCGCTGTGGACATTCATGTCGGATATCAGTCCGGCAGCCACTATACGACGATCCAGGCGCTGGAACCGTTCCTGCCGCTGGACCGGATCAAGCTGAAATTCGGCGGTGGTCCGGCCGACCGGGTCGACCAGCTGCTGCATGGCATCGCCCCTGCGGCTACCGTGTTCGGCGGGCAGCTTTACATGATGGAGCAGCTCGGCTTCCGCAAGATCATCGATTGTACCTTCATGATCGCGGCGATGGTGCCCAAGGGCGTCGACGAGCAGGATATCCGCAAGTATTTCGAAGCCTTGCGGATGGCGCAGGCCGAGATTGACCGGATGTATCAACCATATCTGCACTACTATCTGAACGAGTTGCCCGCGCGGCATGCCAAGCTGGTCGATGTCCGGCGCTTTGGTCCCGGCGAGCGGATCGTCTTCGAGCCCTATTCCCGAGAAATGTACGAGACCACCCACCATTGGGTCGAGGAGCGCGGTATCTTCGATGCCGACAAGGTTGGCAGCGGCGCCTATGAGGAAGCCGTCGTCCGGGTGGCGTAGCTTTCAATGTAGAGTTCAGCGGCGGCAGCGCCCTACAGCATGTGGTATCCATGCGGTGGCCTGGTGATTCCCGGTCACCGTTTTTGTGCTGCGCAGGCGGCGAACAGGAGGGACTGCGAATTGCTGCAAGCATTGCTCCGGAGCCGATCGCCGATCGCTATAGAGGTAATGCGTCCCTGGCGCGCGGCCATTTGCGCAGCGGCAGTTGCGGCAGCAGCGATGATTACGGCCGCTATGCCGGGTGGCGCGCTGGCGCAAGGAGCCGGCAGGGAAGAAGCCAGGCAGGACAAGGCTGGGGCGGCGAAGAGCCCGCGCCGGGAACTCCTACGAACAGAGACGAAGAAGTTCGGCAACTGGGTGCTGACTTGCGAGGAATATTCCGACAGGCCGGGCAAGCCGGTCTGTTCAGCGATGCTGAAGATTGTCGATTCCCGCAGTGGACGGCTGCTGTTTGCGTGGATTTTGGCGAAGCAGAGCAAGACCGGCCAGATTGTCGGGTTGTTGCAGACCCCCACGGGGGTCGCGATCGAGCCAGGCGTCACGTTCCGGTTTTCAAAGTTCGAGCGGCGGTTCAGCTATTCGTCCTGCGAGCCAGGCCGTTGTTCTACGGTGGTGCCGCTTGGCCTGGCGCTGCGAAAAGAGATCGGACGCGTAAAGAAAGGTCACATCAGCATCGTCAGTATCAGCGGGCAGCGCATCAATTTCGAGATTCTTCCCGATGGCTTCGACAAGGCCTACCGGGCCGTTCTGGCGGTAAAGTGATTCCGATCAGAAGCTGAATTTCACGCCTCCGCGGCCTCCAAATCTGACGCTCTTGTTGGATCGCCAGTCACCTTGCAGGTTGGCAAAATAGGACATGCCGGCCTGATCGCGCCATTCGACGCCGGTGCTGGCGAAAACGCCCGAGTTCCTGGTATTGCTCGAAGTGGACGACGCGAGGGAGGCGCCATTGTAGGTGACGCGGTAATTGCCGGTGCTGACGGATTCGAAGAGATAGCCGGTAGTGAAATGCATCCGGAACAGCGCGCCGGGCAAACGGGCCTCTTGGCTGACCTGTACCTGGCCGCGAATTTCCGAACTGCTCGAGGGCCCCGAACTCAGGCCAAGGCCGGACGCGGATACTCTCGTCGAATTGTTCCAGCTGGCGCTTGTGTAGCGATAGCGGACGCCGGGGGTCACGCTGGTTTCCGGATTGAGCGGCACTTTCACGCCGACCCCAATTTTGGGGCTGAGGAACAGGCCGGAGTCGTTCGACTTCAGTTTTTCAAGTCCTCCGGGCGCGATGTTGCTGAGGATACTCATATTGGTGGTCGTGCTGGCGTAACCGGCGACGATGTTGGCGTCTGCCACGATCATGCCATGGGTCAGGCGGCCATAGAGGCCTGCCAGCATGAGCGTCGCGTTGGTGCTGTCCGACAGTGTGCCCGATGCAGAGGCGTTGCCCCAGGCTCCGCCCGCGAAGCCGCCAACCACGGCGTTCGGGGCAAGCACTGCCTCCACGCCGGCGACCAGGCCGGCATGGCGTGTGGCGAATGCGGCTGCACCCTTGTTTGCACTGTAAGTGCCGCCACCGCCGAATGCCTTGACGTAGAAGGATCGTTCCGGATCGTTCTCGAACATGCGTTGGTTGACACGGCTTTCCAGGATGTCGCCGATGCCGTTGCGCACGTCCGAGATGGTTGCATGGCGCATCAGCAGGGATGTCGTGTCGAGCGAGACCAGCGCATTGCCGACGATCTGCCAGGACGGGGTGCCGGTGACGTTGACAGTTGCATTGGTCAGGTCGTCAAAAACGATGATACGCGAGCGACCGGGAGCGAGGGTTACATTGACGGTATCGCCACCGCCGCCGAGGTTGATCAGGCCCTGAATCCGCGACTTGCTGCCCAGGGTCAGTTCGTCGGCTGCATTGGTGAGACTGATGGCCACGCCGCCGGAGCCGAAGATGTAGCCCTGGTTGACAATCTTGGCTGGTCCCGAGCCGGGCGCGACGACGATGCCCGTTGTGCCTGTAATCTGACCGTTGTTGGTCAGGTCCAGGCGGCCACCGGTTGTCACGGCGATGCCGCCTGAAGCGATCTCTCCATTATTGACCAGTGTCATGTCGCCAGTCGACGCGATGGCGGTGGATCCGGTTCCCTGAACGTCCAGCTTGCCATTGTTGTTGATCGTGGCTGCGCCGAGGCTGGCAAAGCCCATGGCATTGAGGCCGGTGACGGTGATGCGTCCGCTATTGGTCGCCTGGAGGTTTTGCGCCGTGCGCATGGCGAAGGCGCCAGCGCCGGAAACTTCTATCTGGCCGGTGTTGGCGAGGCTCGCTGAGGCGGTTCCCAGCACTGCGCCGAGACTGGCTCCGGTCACGGTGATCTTGCCGCCATTTGCGATTTCCGACTGGTCGCCTACAGACATGGCGGTTGCCGCAGAGGTGATTTCGCCATCGTTCGTGATGAGGGCCTTGCCCTGAACGGCGATAGCGAATGTGGGTACGGCGATGCTGGCAGAAGCGCCGGTGCTGATCAGTCCCGTATTGAGGATGGTGGCATTTCCACCGCTGGCAATGGCAGTTGTACTAGCGAGCCCGGTCAATGCGCCGCTGTTGGTGAAGGTCAGGTCGCCGGTGGAGGTGAAGATAGCCAGGCCGGCGCCGCGCGATTCGATCACGCCTCCGTTGTTCACAGTCATGGTGGCGCCGCGAAAGCCGAAGCCGATAGAATTGGCGATAATCCGATTGCGGTTGTTCAGGACAAGGTCGTTGGCGTCGGCAATCGCTCCTGTGCTGTTGCCTATGATGTTTCCGGTGTTGGTAATGGCAAGGGTCGCGCCGGTTGCCGAAAAGGCGACCGGCATACCGCCTGCCGATGCATTGTTGGTAATCGTTCCGCTATTGGTGATGGTGATCGAGGATCCGGTTACGGCTGCGAGAATGCCGGAGCCTGAAATCACGCCGGAACTGTCCAGAGCGAATTTGGTTCCGGCCACGGGCGCTGCCGGAGTGCCGACATTGAACACAGGCACTATGTCGTTGCCGCTGATTTCCCCGACATTGGTAACCGTCATGGCCCGGCCCGCCGCTATCGAGCCGTTTATGCGACCGTTGTTGACGACGTTGGCCTTGACGCCTGCTTCGATGGTATTTCCACCCGGGGCGCCACCTTCCAGCGTGCCGTCATTGGTGACGGTGACATCACCGGAGGCCTTTATCGCATAGTACTGACCCTGGATCTTACCGGAGTTGAATACGGTCGCTGAACTTGCCGATACGCCGCCACGGCCGGAAATCGTGCCGCTGTTCGTCAGTTTCACATTGCCGCTGACATTGATCGCCGTATTGGCGGCCGACGCGCTGTTTGTATTCGTCATTTCCAGATCGCCGGCGGTGACGAATACCGCAGCCCCTCGCCCAAGGACTTCGCCGGTATTGTTGAAGGTCAGATTGCCGGTTGAGTTGATGCCAGCATCGCGGCCGGAAACAAGACCGGTGGAATCGATTGTGTTGTTGCTGCCGACCCGCAGGGCGGTTCCCGGGCTGACGATCTGCGCGCCGCCATTGACCTGGATCTTGCCGTTGTCGAGCAGGGGCGTTGTGGGAATGCCGGTATTTGATGTCCCCTCGCAAACATAGGCGCCGACAGTCGGATCGAACGTGCAGTCGGCGGCGGCGGGGCGCGGCAGCAGAATTGCGCCGAATGTCGCCGCGAGCGCCAGGACGATTTTGCCTGCGGGCCGCGTCCATATCGGTGTATGCCGGGTTCCGGGATTGCTTGCGCTTTTCAATATCTGATCCGCCGATGTGCTGCTGGCGGACATTTGCCGCCGTCGACGGAAGGTTTTTGCCGGTTCGCTTAAGCCACGGTTAAAGCCCGACAGTTTGGATTTTAATTGTTCCGGCAGAGTGTCATTAAGCTGAATAATTTACTTATTTTCAGGTAGATTTTCGGCATTGGCGGGAAATCTGTCGCATTATGAATCACTTGATGAATCACTTGCCTGAACCTCGGCTGGATGCGCTAGGCAGTGCCGTATTTCCAGGTTCCGCTCCGGTCTGCCCGCTCCGGGTAATGGGTAGAGGCAGCGCAGGGTGTGCTCCCGCTCCATGTGGTGTCGTTTTGTGACACGGAAATGCATTAACCAACAGGAATTTAACGGTGCATTTACCGTGTTGGCGCAAGTTGTTGAGAACAAGGGCGCGTTGCCCGGCCTGCAGCTGAGGGAAAATGAGTTCACTTATTCTTGTTGCCGACGACGATCCTGTACAACGACGGCTTCTGGACGCCATGGTGCGGCGTTTCGGCTTTGATGTCGAAACGGTCGATAGCGGGGAAGCGGCGCTGGAGCGTATGCAGGCAGCGGACAAGCCCCCTGTCTCGGTACTGGTGCTCGATCTTGTGATGCCCGACGTCGATGGCATGGCAGTGCTGGAGCGGATGCGGGAGCGGTCGATTGCCGTGCCGGCGATCGTGCAGACAGCGCATGGTTCCATCGAAACAGTCATTTCCGCCATGCGTGCAGGAGCTGCCGACTTTGTCGTCAAGCCGGTTGGCGCAGAGCGGCTGCAGATTTCCATAAAGAACGCGTTACGTACCGAAGCGCTGGAAGGCGAGTTGCGCCGGGTCAGCAAACGGGCGACTGGCACGCTGGGCTTCAAGGATATCGTCACGCGCGCTGCGAATATGGAGCGGATCATCCGCCTTGGCGAAAGGGCCGCGAAGTCGAATATTCCGGTGCTGATCGAAGGCGAGAGCGGGGTCGGCAAGGAGCTGATTGCGCGCGCCATCCAGGGCGGTTCGGACCGCCGCGGCAAACCGTTCATCACCGTCAACTGCGGCGCACTGCCGGAAAACCTTGTTGAATCGATTCTCTTCGGCCACGAAAAAGGCGCCTTCACCGGCGCAACCGAAAAGCATGTCGGGAAATTCGCGGAAGCCAATGGCGGCACGCTGTTCCTTGACGAAGTCGGCGAACTGCCGCTGGAAACACAGGTCACGTTGCTGCGCGCATTGCAGGAAGGCGAAATCGATCCGGTAGGCTCCAAGCGTCCGGTCAAGGTGGATATCCGGCTGATCTCCGCGACCAATCAGGACCTCATCGAACTGGTGAAAAAGGGCGCGTTCCGGGAAGACCTATACTATCGACTGAACGTGTTTCCGATCGGCATTCCGCCGCTGCGCGCGCGCGCCGACGATATCCCTGAACTTGCGCGGCGCTTCGCTGCCCGCTTTGGTGCCGAGGAGGGGCGCAAATTGCGCGGCCTTACGTCAGAAGCGCTCGCCATGTTGCAGAATTACCCGTGGCCCGGCAACGTGCGGCAGCTGGAGAACGCGATTTTCCGCGCCGTAGTCATGGCCGAGGGCGATGAACTGACGGTAGCCGAATTCCCGCAGATTGCCGCCCAGGTTGAAGGTTTCGGCGTTCGCATCCCGCCCGCTCCTGCCATGACCAGCCAGCAGGCTGCGCCGCAGCGTGAAATCGTCCGGGTCGAAGTCCGCGATCCCAATGTACTTGCGCTGCTCGACGACCACGGCAATGTGCGGCGGCTCGATCACATGGAAGCTGATACCATCCGGTTCGCAATGGCTCACTATCGCGGCCAGATGTCCGAGGTGGCACGCAGGCTGGGCATTGGCCGCTCGACGCTATACCGCAAGATGAAGGACTACGGCTTGAACGAAAGCGAAAGCGCCGGTTCCGGAAGTTCGCCGAGCGGTTCAGGCGATGGATCAGAAGCGGCGGCCTGAATAGAGTTCATTCACGAAGCGCAAATTATGTGCGGCTCATGTGTCGCCAATTTGCAACGGTTGCGCAGGATGTGCGCTGGCGCACATGCAATTCGGGCATTCTGATTGACCGTGTATTTTCGTTGCACTATCCGAACCTATACCAAGTAGCGTAAGTTTGGTGGGTGAGATGCCGGAACGGCCTGCGATCTCTCAAATGACCAATGCGCCGGTTGTCCCCAGCCGGGCCTCCGCGATTGCGGCCTTCCTTCTTGCGGTGGCGGCGGGCAATCCCGTTCTTGCCCAGACCACATCCGCCAGTAGCGGAGGATTTTCGCCGCTCAAGAAGGCTCAATCCAGCCATGGCTTTCAGGTGCCGCCGCCTCCTCCTGCTGAAGTCGACTTGCGGCGCTTGCATTACGGCAGTGCTTCGACAAAGCCGCCCGCCTTTCGCGTCGATCTGCCGGCGCCTGCGGTGTTTCCTGATCGCCTGAAGATCGAACGGGCGGGCACCGGCGCGCCATCGAGGACTGCTGAGCAGGCCCGCCCTGTAGAAACGCCAAAAGTAGCCCCTCCTGCGAAGCCGCCAGCGCCTGTGCGGATCGCTGTACCACCAGCCGGGAACATGCAGATAGCTCTGCCGCCGCCGGTTAAGGTCACGGTATCGGCTGCCGACGTCGAGCAATTCGGGCCGGCGGCGCTGGCCTTGCGCGCCAGCCTGGAGCCATTGCTACAGGAGCCCAAACCGGTTCGCGGCAAGCGGGGTAAATCCCGTTCTCGCAGATTGTCATCGCAGGATCAGGTCCAGCAGGACATTGCGCGCTTCTATGCATCGCGCAATTTCGTTCCCGTCTGGTATCGCGCCGGAAAATGGACTGATGGAGCGCGTTCGCTGCTTACCCGTTTGCAGCGAGCCGATGAAGATGCGCTCGTTCTTGGCGTGCCGGTGCCTGCCCTGCCTACTTCAAATGTGTCGGCGCGGGGCAAGCTGATTTCCGAGGCCGATCTGCAACTGTCGGCAGCTGCCGTGCGATACGCCCGCTATGCGCGCGGCGCGCGGGTGAATGTTCGACAGGTTTCCTCGCTGATTGACGGTCCGGCGGACATTCCCGCGGCGCAAGACGTTCTGGCCAAACTGGCAAAGGCGGAATTCGCCGGCGATGCCCTGTGGGCCTACAATCCGCAAATTCCGGGCTACAAGGCCCTGCGCTCCAAGCTGGCCGAGTTGCGCAACCGCTCTGACCAAAAGGAGCTGCCGCCGATCGCCCATGGCAAGACCCTTCGGGTGGGCATGCGCGATGCTCGGGTGCCGCTGATCCGGCTACGGTTCGGAATTCCGGCCAATGCCGGCGAAGAGCATGCCGACCTTTACGATACGCAGGTTGCCAGCGCCATTGCGCGGTTCCAGCGCAGCCGCGGGCTCCCAGCCAATGGGCGCCTCTCGCGCGCCACCATCCGGGCCCTGTCCGGCGACAACCGTAGTCGCATTGTCAATGAAGTAATCGCCAATATGGAGCGGTGGCGCTGGCTACCGCAGAATCTCGGCGATACGCATATCATGGTCAATATTCCCGAGTACCAGCTCAAGATGATCCGTGCCGGTGTGGAGATCCATTCCACGCGGGTGATCGTTGGCACGGCCAAGACGCCGACGCCGGTGTTTTCGGACCAGATGCGTTTTGTTGTGGTCAATCCCTACTGGAACGTGCCGCTCTCGATCATCAAGAAAGAGATGCTTCCTGTCTTCCAGCGCAATCCGGACTATTTCAAGCGCCGGGGCTACGAGGTGAAGGATACCGGAAAGCGTCTGGTCGTGCGTCAGCCGCCCGGGCCGCGAAATGCCCTCGGATATGTGAAGTTCCTGTTTCCGAACCGTCATGCGGTGTATCTGCACGATACGCCTGGCCGCAGCCGGTTCCGCTACGCCAGCCGTGCATTCAGTCATGGTTGTGTGCGCGTGCAGGACCCCTTCAAGCTGGCAGGCCTGGTTCTGGACGGCCAGAAGGGATGGAGCGAGAAGCGCCTGCGGCGGATGATCGGCGGAGCGGAACGGACTATCCGGATGGAGCGCAATATCCCGATCCATATCGTCTACTTCACAGCGAGCGTCGACGAGAATGGCGAATTGCGTTTGTTAAAGGATATTTACGGACATTCAGCCCGCTTGCGGCGCCTGCTGAGCCTCAAGGGCTGAATTGCCGGTCTACGCTATCATGGTTCTTGCTGCGTCCTTGAGCGAAGAGGCATCCGCCCGGTGAGAACGATACGCATTAAATGTATTCAAGTTCCTGAGACATAAAGCATTTTCGAATCGCGTGGCTGCTGTGGCAGCTCGCAGGACCGGATCAGCCGGTTTTCATGTGCGCAAGATACTGCGAATTAACAGAAAACAAGAGACTTATTGTCTCAGTCAGCCATATGTGACACAAAGCTGCCATCTTTAGGCGGCCTTGTGATCGCCAGTTGCGTACATCGGCAACAGCTCCAGACAACAGGCTGGCGGCAGCCGGATAATTTAACCGATTTCGTGCTTTGCTTACGTGGCATTAACGCTTTTCGGTAACTATTCGGTGAGGTTAAGAAAAAGTAGCGGGCGTATGCTGCTATTTGCCTCCAAGGCCCCTGCGTGATGTCTCTGGACCCTGCGACCCTTCGCGGCCCGTCCGGACAAACAGTGAGTATCGGATTGAACAACGTGTGGCGCAACGCGGCGCAAGGCCGTTTCGGATTGATCACGCAGAAGACCTGCCTGCTCGGGGTAATTCTGGCGTGTCTGGTGCCGGAGACCACGCAAAATGCTCTTGCCAACGGCGATACGCGAACCATAAGCCTGTATCACGCGCACCGCAGGGACAACATCACCATTACTTTCCGTCGCAATGGCAGCTACGATTCAGCAGCGTTGCGCAAGCTGAATTATTATCTTCGCGACTGGCGAAACGACGAGCAGATCCGCATGGATCCGCGTCTGTTTGACGTTGTATGGGAAACCCAGCGCAGGGTAGGTGCACGCGGACGTATTACCGTCCTGTCGTCCTACCGTTCGCCTAGGACCAATTCCATGTTGCGTCGGCGTTCCCGCGCTGTCGCCAAGAATTCCCAGCATATGTACGGTCGTGCGCTGGATTTCCGCATCACCGGCGTCAACATGCATCGTATCCGCGAGGCCGCGATCAAGATGCAGCGCGGTGGCGTCGGCTGGTATCGTTCGGGCTTCGTGCATCTGGATGTCGGCAGTGTCCGGGCCTGGCCGCGGATGAGCTATTCGCAGCTCGCGCGCCTGTTCCCCGACGGCAAGACTGTCCACGTTGCGGCCGATGGCAGGACGCTCCCCGGCTATGAAGAGGCGCGGGCCATGGTCGCCTCGCGCAATGGCTCCTACGTTCCGACCCTGGCCCAGGTTCAGGAAAAAGGCTTTCTTGCCCGCCTGTTCGGCTGGGGTGATTCCGGCGATGAGGCTGATCAGAACGATGCCCGTGTGGCGCGCCGCGCGCCGCTTGGGCGTTCGGGCGGTCCGGTCAGCGAAGACAATTCCGCCGCCGGTTTCTTCCGCCGCGATGCCGCCCGGCTCAATGGCGGCAGCCAGCCCGTTCAGGTCGCTGCACGCACGCCGGCGCGGCCCAAGGCAACTGCGCGGGTGATACCGGTCAAGCCGGCGCCGGTCGCAGAGGCGCCGGTACGCAAGCTGGAAGCCGAAACCGTTTCGGTGCCTGGGGCTCCCGTGCCGCCCAGCCGTCCCAGCGAGACGAAAATCGCTGCAATGATTCAAAAGGCCGCCGGTCTCAATGAAGATTCGCCAGTGCCGGTGCCGCCGGAACGTCCCGGCAATCTGATCGTCGTGGCTGAAAATGCTGCCCCGCAGTCTGCTCCGCTGCCTCCGGATAGCCGTGGCAGGCTCGCAGCCTTGATTGGCCTGAACAGCGCCGGCGCAATCGGCGCCAAGAAGGGGCTGCCGGATGTCATTACCCGCGGCACTGCGGTCGCTGCGAATGCGGGAACCTCCGAGGTGCTGGCTTTCGCAGCTCCTATCGGAGCGACCGCGGATGGCGCGATGGAACGGCATTCCAGCCGCGCGCAGGTGCGCCGTCTTGCCCTGCGGCGCAGCCTCCCTGCGACCCCGGCGATGGCCCGCTCCATCGGTGTACGCGCCGCCACCCGGGAGACGGTGGAAAGCATGCTCGTTGCCGCACGCTTCGACCGTTCCAACTTCTTCCTGCTTACGCGTCCGCAAAGCATTTCCGGCAGCCCGGCGAATGTTTTGATGGGTACCGCACTGGCGCCGTTGCGCTCGGCGGTTCGCTTCAACCGTGACGCGCTGATCTTTGCACCGCCGGCGCTGTATCGCGCCACTTTGTCGGGTGGAAAGAAGCAGTCAGCAGGGCTGGCCTACAGGAGGTTCTCGGCCCTTCGCTGACGGCCAGTTCCCAAAACAATTCCAATATGTTCCGGCGTTGACCGGCTCCCTGCCGAACGCAGGATGATAGGCAGATTTTGTGTGCTGCATATGCGCAGGATGCAAGCTTATCCGCACTCCACGCGAGCAATTGGCCGGTGATCATGTCCGGCCATTTGTCGCTGCTGAAAATCCCTAGTCCACCATGCCCAGCGCGTTGAGATAGAGGTCGAGGATTGTTTCCTCTTCCTTGCGCTTGTCGGCATCGACACGGCGCATGGAAACGATCTTGCGCATGATCTTGGGGTCGAAGCCGTTACCCTTCGCCTCGGCATAGACTTCCTTGATGTCGTCGGCGATCGTCCGCTTTTCCTCCTCAAGACGCTCTACCCGTTCGATGAAAGCGCGGAGATGGGATACGTTTACCGGGGAGCTGTCGTCCATGCCTGTGGCCTCTGTCGGATAACGGAATTTGGCAAGAGATCGGTTTATCGATCATGCCCGGATCCGGAAACTTCCGGGCGGGCCTGTCCGGTTTGCAGGTCCGCATCCGGCGGCCTGCAACCGCTACCATCGATGCGGGAGAAAGCGATGTGGGTCAACGGTCAGAGGACATAGTGGCAGAGTAATCCACGCTATCCTCTGCTGCATGCAGAAATGGCCAGTGCCATGGTCCTTGCGTCAGCCGCCGTGGGCAGGTGCGCTGCGGGCAAACTTTGCCTTCTGCTCAGCGGACGCCTCGGTCTGGTATTTCTTTTTCCATTCGTCGTAGGGCATGCCGTAGACGTGTTCACGCGCCTCTTCCTTGTCGAGAGCGATATCGCGCTCGTCGGCGGCATCCTTGAGCCAGTTGGACAGGCAGTTGCGGCAAAATCCGCCAAGGTTCATCAGGTCGATGTTCTGCACATCTGTCCGCGACCGCAAGTATTCGACCAGCCTGCGGAAGGCGGCTGCTTCCAGTTCGGTGCGGGTCTTGTCGTCCAGCTTTATCATCGCTCGGTTCCTTTTACAGTTCGTATTGGCGAAGGGCTTCGTGGTCGTTCAGCATGATCCGGTGACCGGAGCCTGCGCGGGTGCGATAATATTTGACCTTAAAGATATCCTCGTCCAGCGATGCCGCAAGGGGTGCGGCGATCCGCTCCGCCCATTGCCGTGCGCCCGCGGGGGTGGCGATCAGATCCTGCCGGATCTCGATCAGCACATGCGGCAGGCCCCGCAGCATGGCATGCTGGTACAGAACGTCGCCAACGAGGGTGCCGTAGGGCTCGTTGTCACCAATGCACAGGTTCGGGTCGAGCGACAACTGGGTGTGGAGACGTGCGGCCAGCCGCGGGTCGGAGTCCCACATGAGGCCGATTTCCCACGGCCGCAGGCGGCCTTTCCAGCGGTCGGTATAGCTGTGAATGGAGACGATGGCCGGGATGCAGCCTGCCTGGAGCATGGCGTCGATGGCCGCTGTGCCCGCGTCCCGATAGGGCTGCCAGTAGAGCTTGCGGCGCCGGTCTGTTTCCTCCGGTCCGGCAACGACATTGCCGGGTATGATGGCGCCGTCGGAAATCCGCATGACGAGGGTCGGGTCGTCGTCGCCCCGGTTGGGATCAATCAGCAGACGTGAAAATCGCGCCAGTATGGCCGGGGCCTGGAAATGCCGGGCAAGTTCACGGGTGACGTCGGCCGCGCCGATATCCCAGGCGATATGCCGCTCGAACTGGCCGGGTTCGAGGCCGAGGGTGCCATATTGCGCCGGCAACCGGTTCGAGGCGTGATCGCACAGGAACAGCAGGCGCGAGCCTTCGCGGCCATGGATGGATTCCACCGGCTCGAAAGAGTCCCCATCCGTGCAGGGCGGGCCGGAGTGAGAGGTAGAAACACTGGAATATGGCTGATTCATTGTGCCAGGGCTGGTTAAAGTGCGCGCGCATGGCGAATGTGCGGTGCAGGAGCACTTTCGCCATACATTATTCAAACTATACGCCTATCGCGGCCATCGTGCGACCGTGCAAACAACCGATCGCACCCGCTTGCGACGATAAGGCATTTTGATGCACGCTCTGACAGGGTTGCAGGCTTGCAGCGGCATCCTGTGCTGCGGATTCAAAGGGTCCTGTCGGGGATGCCTATGGCATGTGCAATGGCGTGGCCGATGCGGTATCACTTGATAGTCTTGTTCCTGTTGTGATTCGGTCTGTGTCCCTGCTTCCCGTTCCTGACCCGTTGTTCCGGGGCCATAACCTGAATGTCCAACATCAGCATGCCTTTGCCGACTATGATCCGAAAAGCTGCTTTCAGAACGATGTTCGCCCTGCTTGCCGCGACAGCCGGCATGGTCTTCGCCGGAACCGTTCCTGCCCATGCGGATTTCCGGCTGTGCAACAATTCCTCGCAGCGTGTGAGCGTCGCCATCTCCTATACCGACGGGACGCAATGGATTACCGAAGGCTGGTGGAACCTGAAGCCATCGGCCTGCGAGACGCTGCTGCGCGGCGCGCTGGCGGCTCAATTCTACTATGTCTACGGCATGGACGAGCGTGGCGGCGAGTGGAAGGGCAAGGCCTTCATGTGCACCCGCGACCGGGAATTCCGGATAATCGGACGTAACAATTGTCTGGTACGCGGCTACGACCGTACCGGTTTCTTTGAAATCGATACGGGCAACCAGGCGAAAAACTGGACGGTGCAGCTGACCGACAAGCAGCAGGAGCCGCCCGGACAATAGAGCCGGGTTTATTGCGTTCCGGCGTTCGCTTTCGATAGCAGGTCCTTCGTCACTTGCTGCTAGACCGCTGCAGGCGGTGTGCTATGCAGGGGCCTGACAACGAAAGGCCGCACGCTTGCGAATTCTTGCCCGGCGCAACAGGAAGACATCATGAGACGGCATCGCCGGGTAAAAATCCTCGCCACCCTCGGCCCCAGTTCGCAAGAGCCTGAGGTGCTGGAAAAGCTGTTCGAGGCTGGCGCGGACATTTTCCGCATCAACATGAGTCATTCGAGCCATGACGGTATGCGCGAGCGGATAGCCGCGATACGCGCCATTGAGCGTAAACATGGACGGCCCATCGGTATTCTTGCCGATTTGCAAGGGCCGAAATTGCGTATCGGCCAGTTTTCCGACGGGCCGCACGAGTTGCAGACTGGCGCCCGCTTTCAGCTAGATTCTTCCGAAGAGCCTGGCGATGCGACACGGGTGCAGCTGCCGCATCCGGAGATTTTGCAGGCTCTCGAGGCCGGGCATACGGTGCTGGTCGATGACGGCAAGGTACGTCTGCGGGTGCTGGAAGCGTCCCCTGACAAGGCTGTCACCGAGGTCGTAGTGGGCGGCATGGTTTCCAACCGCAAGGGCGTCAGCCTGCCCGATACCGACATTCCGGTTTCGGCGATGACCGACAAGGACCGGTCCGATCTCGATGCGGCATTGAACGCCGGTGTCGACTGGGTTGCGGTTTCCTTCGTGCAGCGGCCGGAAGATATCGCGGCGGTCAAGAAGATCGCCGCCGGCCGGGCGCTGGTTCTCGCCAAGATCGAAAAGCCGCAGGCGATCCAGCGTCTGGCCGAGATCGTCGAAATTTCCGATGCGCTGATGGTGGCGCGCGGCGACCTTGGCGTCGAGATGCCGGTTGAAAAGGTGCCGCCGCTACAGAAGCGGATAACCCGCATGGCGCGCCGCATGGGCAAGCCGGTCGTGATCGCCACGCAAATGCTGGAATCGATGATCAATTCGCCAGTGCCGACGCGTGCGGAAGTGTCCGATGTCGCCACAGCCGTCTATGAAGGCGCCGATGCGGTGATGCTGTCGGCGGAAAGCGCCGCCGGGCAATATCCGGTCGAGGCCGTCGCCACGATGAACCGGATCGCCATCGAGGTGGAAACCGACGAGGTCTACCGGACGATCATCAACTCGCAGCGCACGCCGCCGGAATCGACGGGCGCCGATGCCATCGCCGTCGCGGCGCGGGAAGTGGCTGAAACCCTGTCGCTGAACGCCATTTGCGCCTGGACGGCGTCCGGCTCTACGGTCATGCGGGTGGCGCGCGAGCGTCCGCAGCCGCCGATCCTCGCCCTGACACCGAACATCAATACGGCCCGGCGCATCACCATCGTCTGGGGCGTGCACGCCATCGTCACCAAGGACGCCAGCGATATCGACGACATGGCGGTGCGGGCGGCAAAGTTCTCGAACCGCGAGGAATTTTCGAAACCCGGCGGGCGTATCATCATTATCGCCGGCCTGCCCTTCGGCACGCCCGGTGCGACCAACGTCATGCGCATCGCGTTTACGGGGGCGGAGACGTAGGGGCGGGGTGCCGGCACTATCCGTCCTAGCCCACACCGCCAGTCCGAAAGTTTCGCCAGTCAGTTCTGTCCGTGGCCGAAACCGTGCCCGTGTCCCATGCCGCCACGGC
Source organism: Alphaproteobacteria bacterium (assembly GCA_029979185.1). Classification (GTDB taxonomy): domain Bacteria; phylum Pseudomonadota; class Alphaproteobacteria; order Rhizobiales; family Beijerinckiaceae; genus Terripilifer. The sequence goes on from JAPOIA010000015.1 coordinate 15,765, forward strand.
CATAGCCGCCGCCGGGTATGCCACCACGGGCAACGCAGCGTTCGAAGGCGGGCTTGTGGTTTTGCTGTGAAGCATCGCGCAGGCGTTCGAATACCGCGACGATATCCGGGTAGGCTTTGGCGGCGGGGATCAGCTTGTCATTGTATAGGGTCAGGTTCTCTATCTCTGCCTTTACACCTTCCTCGCAGGCCGCCTTGAGGGTTGCGGGAGCCTGGGGAGCTGGCTTCTTGCCGTTGAGATAGGGGTTAGCGGTGGCGCTCAGGCCGTGGCGCTTCAGGATTTCGCGCAGAAAGCGCTCGTGGCGCAACTCGGCCCGCGCGATATTGCTGAAGGGGCGCACCTCGCCGAACTTGTCCATGATGGCCTTGTAGGTGGCATAGGCCTTCTGTTCGTCGTCCAGTGCCGCATATACGGCCTGCTTGACCGGTTCGGGCAGTGGCTTGGTCTGTGCCTGCGCCGCTGCCGGGGCAATCAGGGAAGCGGCCAGAAGAACGGTAGCGAAAGTGTTGGGGGCATCGGCGAGCATATCCGCAATCCTCAGGTTTGGCGTTTCAGCCACGACAGCCAAAATACATTCATAAATATGAATGTATTGTCGCGAGGACGGATTGCAACCGGTGACGATGCTACCGAATGACGCAAGCGGTTCCTCTGCAGGGTACAGTCCCGCAGCAAGAGACGCGCAGCCGTCCGTATGGCCTTGGGAGCGTGAGGCGAACACCGGGATGCTGGTTCCGGAAAGGGCTGACCACTATTCGCGTTTAGCGATCTGCAGCTCAACGGCGCGCATGATGATGACGATCACCAGTAGCGGGAAAATCTGCAACACGCCCAGCGCACAGACGGCGCCGAAGCTGCCGCCCTCTTCCCACATGGTCAGGCTGACAGTGCCGAGCACTTGCGTGCCGGGGCCCGCGAGGAAGATCGAGGCGGCCAGTTCGCGCACCGCCAGCACGAAGACATAGAGCCAGGCGGCGATCAGCACCGGGGCGAGCAGGGGGGCGAGAACCTTGCGGAAGGTCTGCAGGATCGTCGCGCCGGACATTTCGGAGGCTTCCTCCAGTTCGCGATGGACCTGTGCGATGCCGCCGGACGCAAACCGAACGCCATAGGGCAGGTACATGGTCACATAAGCGATCAGCAGGATCCAGATCGTGTTGTAAACGCCGATGGGGATCATGATGTAGGCGAACAGGATGCTGGCGCCGATGATGACCGAGGGGATGGCGATCGGCGTGAAGGATATGGCGTCGAGCGTCCAGGCATAGCGGGCGTTGGAGCGCTGGGCGATCCAGCCGACGAGGAAGGCAAGGCCGACAACAATTGTCGCTGCCAGCGATCCCAGAACGGCTGAATTCTGCAAGGCCTCCATAAAAGCCGGGTTCTCGAACAGGTAGATGTAATTTTTCGACGTAGTCTTGGCGAAGTGGGCAAGTCCGGGCGGCGTCACCACTTCGAAAAAAGATTGCCAGATCAGTGTGAACAGCGGCAGGCCCAGCGCAATGACAAACAGCAGCGAGGTCGCGATGGCGACCGGCCAGCGCCATTTGCCGAGGGCGATGGGCTGTGGCTTGTATCCCTTGCCAGTGATGGTCGCGAAGGCCGAAGCATTGGCGGTGGCGCGCCGGTAGAGCCAGACGCCGGCAACACAGATCAGCAGCAGCGTCATGCCGAGCGCAGCGGCAACGCCCAGTTGCGGAGGCGCTTCGCTGGTGGCGTTCTGAATTTCGGTCGTGAACACGTGAATGTCGGCCGGGATGCCGAGCAGTCGCGGCACCTCGAAACTTTCAATGCCGCGCACGAACAGCAGCAGCAGGACTGACAGGATCGCCGGCCGCAACAGCGGCAGCGTCACGCGCGCGGCGATCTGACGGTTATGTGCGCCTGCCATGCGGGCGGCTTCCTCCATGCGTGTATCAAGTGCGCGAAAGGCCGGGCTCATCAACAGATAGGCAAGCGGAAAGTAGTGGCTTGACAGCGCCCAGATCATGCCGGTCATCGTATAGATGTTGACCGGCGCTTCGCTGAGACCGAACCATTGTTTCAGCAGCGCATTGGCCCAACCGATGTTCGGGCTGAAGATGAGAATCCACGCCATGGTGGTCAACAGGCCGGGAAGAGCAAAGGACAGGAGTGCGAGAATGTGGAATGCGTTGCGCAACGGTGCGTCGGTTCGTTCTACCACCCAGGCGACACTTGCGCCAAGGAGCAGCGTCATGACGGCGGTTCCGGCCCCGTAAATCAACGAGTTCTTCAACAGGCCGAGGAGATTGTTCTCGGTATAGGCGGTGACGAAGTTTTCCAGCGACAGGGCGCCGGGGCCGATTGGCGTATCTTCGGCAAAGGCGATGTAGAACAGCGAAAACAGTGGAACGAAAACCAGCCAGACGACGATGATCATGCCGGCTGCAATCAGCAGGGTCGAGGGTTGCAGCCATTTCGGCAATTCGCCACCCGTTCGTGCGCGTGCCGGTTCTACAGACTGTGTCGCTGACATTGCGATTCCGCTTGCGGCCGGATGGACTGCTGTCACAACCGTAAGCGCCAGCCTTTGGCAGTGCTGGCGCCCGGCGGTTCATCCGGCGGGGTTGATATGAGGGCCTATTTTATGAAGCAGGCAAAACAGCAGGCGCGTTGTTTTCCGCGCCTGCCAGCTATCGTTACGTTGAGCTGCTCAGCGGCCGCTCATGACCTTCTTGTAGACCTTCGTCCAGTCCTTGCTTTCCTTCACGTTGAAAAGAATCGGATAGACCTTCTTGCCCTTGAATGCTTCCAGCACATCCGGCGGGTTGCTCGGCACGTCGGAGCGGACAGGAATACGGCCGCCCTTGGTCATGGCGATCTGGCCTTCCTTAGAGATCATGAAGTTTGCTGCAAGCAGCGCCGCGTTGGGTGACTTCGCCTTGGCGTTGACGCCGATCTGGCCATAGAAAACGGCAACCGGTTCCATAACCCAGTAGTCGGTCGCGCCTCCGCGCATTTTCACGTTCACCGTCAGGTTGGTGTAGTTGTTCAGTGCAATGGCGTATTCACCGGCGCCGACGGAACGGGCCATGGCCAGATGGCCGCGCGTCAGTTTCGGCTTCAGTACCTTGACGAGATCTTTCACCAGCTTCTCGCCCTTGGCCTTGCCATAGTGCTTGTAAATGGCGGCCAGCCATTCCTCGTCGGAGAAATCGATGGCGACCTTGCCAGCCCATTCGGGATGCTTGAGGAAGTCTTCATAGGTCTTCGGCAGATCGGCCTTCTTCACCAGCTTTGTGTTGTAGGCTGGCGAATTGTAGTTGGCATAGACGCCGATCCAGCGGCCATCCGGGTCACGCGCCTCGGCAGCGATTTCCTTGAGCAGCGGCGGGCTGATCTTCGCCAGCCAGTCCTGCGGCATCTTCTTGAGGGATGTGGTCTGCATCACGTCCCAGGCTTCCTTTCCGGCGCGCTTTTCAACACCGATGCGTGCCATGAGCTTGGTGTCGGAGGCGCGAACGTAGTCAACCTCGATGCCGGTGGCGTCGGTAAAGACCTTGAACAGCGGATGCCCCTCGCGCTCGTTCATCGAGGCATAGACCACGATTTTCGTCTCCTTGTTGGCCTTTGCCTTGGCCAGAAGGTCCTTGTCGAGCCAGCTCGGATCGGCGGCGCTGGCTGCGCCTGCGGCGCCAAGCAGAAGCGCCAGTACGGCGGCGCCGGTAGTGGTGGCGGATTTGATCATGGATAGTCCTCCCGTTCGATCATGAGTGCCGCTGGAACTTTGCGTTGCTCTTGCGGCGTTTTTGAAGGCTGCCCGCGGCTTCCCGGAAACGCTTCGCGCGGATCGTGGAATGCGGCTTCCTGGCGGATTTTCGCTGTTTGCCGATTGATGTCAATCTAGCCGCTTGTTTGCCGGTTGGCGAGCGTTTTGCGTAAGCGAGGGGTGCGGCAACGGTGCATTGGATAGGGCACCATGCGACCGCCGGATATTAGCGTGAGGATATTGGCGTGTTCGCCGGCAGGGTAATCGCAACGCGATGCCGGACCCGCTCGATTTCGGCCAGTACAGCAGCTGTATGGGTCCAATGTGGCGTATGTCCGGTTCCGGGCAGGATAGTCAACGTTGCCCCGGGAATCTGGCGCGCGCTGCTGCGGGCATGCACGTTGGTGAGAACAATCGTATCCGCATCGCCGGCAATGATGGCCGTGGGAATGGAAATCTGCCCGTAACGCGGCCATTGGCTGGATACGAAATCGTACAGGCCGGCAACATCGCGGGCATTGGCGCGGAACGTCCATGGACGCAGAATCAGCGGCAGACCTGTGCGCTGCGCATATCCGGGTGGCGGTGTCTGCGGCGCGAATACGGATTCGACGCCCGATTGCAGCAGCATCTGCCCCAGGGGCAGGGCGAGCGTGTAGTTGAACAGCCTGCCTGGATCAGATGCAGCTATCGAATAATAGGCGGCAATTCCGCCCGGCCATGGATGGGTGACCGGTGAAATCAGGACGATGCCGCTGACAAAGTCGTCGTGATCGAGGGCCAGTTGCAGGCCTATTGCACCGGCAAGCGAGTGCACCACGGCAATGACGCTTTTCACACCATGCTTCTGGAGTGCTGCGCGAATGATGCGGGCCTGCCCGGCGGGAGAGTTGCTGTCCGGGCCGCCATTGCGTTCGCTCCATCCCATTCCGGGCCGGTCTATGCTGATGACGCGATAGTCGCGGGCCAGAAGCTGCTTGGCCAGCGGTACGCGCATGTCGGCTTCGTTGCCGCTGGCGCCGTGTATCAGCAGCAGGGTAGCCTGCGCCTTTCCGGTAGGATGTTGGTCGGTAAAGTGAATTTTTTGTCCATCGATCCGGGTTACGATGCCGGCGGGCGGGGATCGCGCCCCGATAGTGTTCGCCTGCCACAGCGTGTATGCGGCAAGGCCAGCCGCCGAAAGGGCCAGCACAAGCATCGAAATCATCAGCGCTTTAAGCAAGGTGCGCTCCCGTGCGTAATGCGGCAGGGCTGCAGAACTGTTCGTCCGAACAGTTGCTATACGCATGAGGCATGGAAATGGTTCGCACGCACCGGCCGATTGATTTGATGCGCGAAGGGAAGGAAATCGGGGCGGGGATTTCCCCGGAGCTGCCTCAGATCCCCTGACCCTCGACGGAAATTTCGAGTTTTTCGATTATGGACTTGATATTCGTCAGCTGGGGATTGATCTCCAATGCACGGCGGAACACCTGCAAGGCCATCTTTTCCTGCTTTGCGCGGCGCAGGATGAAACCCAGCCCGACCAAGGCCGCAAAGTGGCGCGGTTCGCGGGCCAGCGTCTGCGCGACATCGGCGACGGCGCCGTCCGGATCATCGGCGTAGTAGCGGGCGGTGGCGCGCTGGTTCCAGACTTCGGACCAGTTCGGTTCGAGATAAACCACCTTGTTGAGCAGTTCGAGGGCAAGTTTGTGGTTTTGCTTTTTCATGGCCTGTAGTGCGCGGCGCATCAGCAGGTCGGCGGTGTCGGAGCCCGATTGCAGCCATGTCTGCTCAATTGAAGCAACGATGCCGCGCGCCTCGGTGCGGGTCTTGGCTTTGGCGAGACGATTGAACAGGTCCGTGAGCACGGCATCGCGACCGACCGGTTTCTTTTGGGCGGCGGCGGTCTTGCTTTTTGCCTTGCTTGTATCGGGCGTGGCAGCGCGGGAGCGCGACCGCTCCAGGGATTCGTCTTCCCTTATCTGTTCTTCCCTTGTCTGTCCTTCTCTGGCCTGTCCTTCTCTGGTCTGGCCTTCGCGTCCGGCGGCGCCGGGCCGTGCTGGTGGCGTTGGCGCCGTTCCCTGGCCATTGGGCCCGAAAACCTGCGTGCCGGGGGGCAGCTTGATAGGCGGCAGGCCGGGCAACTGAAGAACCTGGCCGCCCTGCTGGTTCTGCTGGGCGCGGGTCATCGTTTTATCGGTTGCGAAGGCTGCCGGCGCCACCAGCGTGACAGCGGCGGTGCTTGCAATTGCGGCGCACAGAACGGTGCGGACGGAAATTCGGATCATGATGCCTCGCGGAAAAGCCATGCGGGTAATTATCCGCGTATGATTTCTTGAAGGCGAATCTATGTCTCGCGGATGCGTCCGTCAAAGGGGAGTTTCGCCGACTTGGCTTTTCCTGCCCCCTCAGCGACGCAATGGGATCGGATGCAAGTCTTCAATTATCTGATTTCGGTAAATTAATTTGGCGTGACGACAGGGCGGCGCGGTCGTTGAAGTGTACTCACGCATTGCCGATTGGTAAGCCCAAGGCCATGTTCACAGCACAAACGCGCCCTTTGGGCGAGCCAAAGGGCGATCAGGCATAGATAGCAGCGTTGCGATCAGCCCTGGCGGGCCTTGAAGCGCTTCTGCACCTTGTTGATGATGTATACGCGGCCGCGGCGGCGCACGATCTGGTTGTTGCGATGGCGCGTGCGCAGCGACTTCAGCGAATTGCGGACTTTCATGACTTACCCCAAAATATAGCCGGCGCACCCCGGGGGCGCGCCGTGTAATCGGAAGTTGGCGATCCTATGCCTCAATTTTCTGCTGCAATCAAGCCTGCATCGGTTAAACAATAGCTCGGATTGTTGGGGAGGGGTCGGCATGGCGAATATTGGCGAACTGGCAGACAGTCTGGCCGCAGCGCGGCGGTCGCGCAAACACCTGACGTTCGACGCCGCCATGGCGTGCCCGTCTGTTGCCGGCGCCTACCATGTGCAGGCAATAGTCGCCGAAAAGCTGGGCGAAACAGTTGCGGGCTGGAAGGTTGGTATCTGGACCGACGGCTCGGCCATGGCTGCTCCGATTTTTGCCAGCGATCAGCGAGCCGATGGCGGAGATTTTCAACTTTCCGGTGACCTGGCGTCAGTCAAGGTCGAGGCCGAGCTTGGTTTGCGCCTTGGCCGCGATCTGCCGCCGCGTTCCGGTGGATCCTACTCCCGTGAGGAAATACTTGATGCCGTCGCTGAGGCGTTTTGCGGGATCGAACTGGTAGCAACCCGGTTCAGGAACGAAGCCGACGCGGACTTTCCAACCAAGCTGGCTGATAATTTCGCCCATGCCGGCTATGTCCGTGGCAGCGGGATCGCTTCTCTGGCAGGGATCAATGTCACGCAAATGCGTTGCAAAGTCTTTCAGGATGGAGCCTGCGTGCGCGACCAGCGCGGCGCTCATCCGTTTGGCGACCCGCTGGCTCCGGTGATCGCCTGGGCGGCGGCGCAATGCGATCATCTCGGCGGGCTCAGGGCCGGACAATTTCTGACGACCGGCACGCTGATCGATCCGTTCGACCTTCGCAAGACGGCGTGTCTCCAGGCGGATCTTGAGGGGATCGGATCCGCTTTTGCGAATGTGGAAGTGAAAGTCTAGGGCCGGCCTCCAACAGACTCCAATTTGCGAACTGTTTTGAACAAAAAGCGCAGCGTATTTGTCGATAGTTCCTGCTTTCGGCAAATGCGTTGGCACATTGTCAACTATTTAATTTCGCTCAGCTTTTTCCAATCTTTCGAATA
>JAPOIA010000160.1:0-266 GCA_029979185.1 Alphaproteobacteria bacterium
CCTGATTTCGTGTAGTGGCGTGCAATCCGCATTTCTTTTCCCCGTGTAGCGCGCAAAAATATTGCGCTGGGCCTGACCCTGGCCCCTGATCCCGTTTGATTGTCCCCGACACTGAAGCGCGGTTTGGCCGCGTTACGAATACTCGCAATCCGGTCCCGCATCCGTGTGACGGCCGGTTTCCGTATGCGACTAGAAATGAAGAATAGCAGACCAAACGTCAAGAAGTAGTATGGGGGTTGACGAATTGACCCAAAATATTGTGGGGC
>JAPOIA010000160.1:275-6891 GCA_029979185.1 Alphaproteobacteria bacterium
AAAGCCACTAATGACCTCTGGCGTTGGGACAAGTGTCTGACGAGTCGCCGTTTTTTGCAAGCCTGCATGCGAAGCGGCAGGGAATCGGCGGCCTTGCGGCGCCCGAATGCGGATAACGGCGGGATAAAGTTTTTCAGTTACGATCAAGCCTGAGAAGAGGCTTTTCCGCCGCCGAATTGCCTTAGCGGCAGCCATGCGGCGAGACCTATCCGGCTACGCCTGTTTGCTATCAACGGCTTAGCGAAAAGAATCAGTGTGCGCCAAAGTGTTTGCCGATTCGCACTGCGACAATTGTGACGAAAAAAAATTCGGCGGTGGAAAACCGGCTTCGCCGCGCGGCAGCTGACGGCAAATTGCAGCCGGAGACTGCCCTCTTGCAACACCGCTCTGGACTTGCGGCGCTCCTGCGGCCATATTCCGCCCGCTGATACGGATCGGGAGTCGGCCGGATATGACTTGGTTGTTGCAGTTTTTCACATGGTGGAGCGGGCAGACGCTGGGCACGCGTTTCCATACCTGGCGCAAGGGCGAGCGCGTTGGGGAAGACGAGCAGGGCAATGTCTATTACCGGACCAAAGGTGGGGCCATCGATCCGGTCCTCGGGTTCGAGCGGCGCTGGGTGATTTACAACGGCGAGAGCGAAGCCTCGAAAGTGCCGCCCGGCTGGTATGGCTGGCTGCATCACATGACGGATGTTTCACCGGCCAATGAAGCCTACAAGCCGCATGAATGGGAACTGCCGCATGTACCCAACATGACGGGTACGCCGGCTGCCTACCGGCCGCAGGGGTCGGCCATGGCATCGGGCGTGCGCCCGGCTGCAACCGGCGACTATCAGGCATGGTCGCCGGGGTCGTGAGCTGATCCTGCGGCTCTTACCGGCCGGCGGCGCCGGAATCATGTTTCGGGCGGCGGCTTGGCGACATGCCGCCGCTTTTCTTTCCGTCATTGGCGGGTTAAGCCTTAGCGAGTGAGCCTGCGCGTGAGAATCACGCGAGGTTCCAGGGCAGTCACGATATTGCCTACTTATGAGACCATAGCGGGTTCGCTGCGCGGTGCGGCGAATGTGGACGTAGCGGCCATGGGATTGCTGGCGCGGTTGATCGTGTATCGATGACGGGCCGGGTGAAGATGCGGTGAAGATCGATGGGGATTAATCCTACCAGACGCAAGTTGCCAGGCGCTGTCATGGCTGCAGGGCTTGTTGCCGGGCTTGCGGTTGTTACACCCGGTCACGCGCTTGCCGACAAGATCAAGAATCCCACCGCCGTGTTTGCCGGCCTCGACAAGATCACTGGCCGGATCATTTCATTCGAAGTAGCGCTCGACGAAACCGTTCAGTTCGGCTCCCTGCAGATCACGCCGCGGGTCTGCTACACGCGCCCGCAGACAGAAGAACCGCAAACGACGAGCTTTGTCGAAGTCGAGGAAGTGCTGGCCAACAAGAAGTTCAAGAAGATTTTCTCGGGCTGGATGTTTTCCGCCAGCCCCGGCCTGCATGGAGTCGAGCATCCGGTCTATGATGCGTGGCTGACCGACTGCAAGGGTGGCACAGAGATCATCAAGACGGCGAAGCCGAAAGAGGAACAGCCGCTGGACGAGGACCTTGCGAAAGAGGTCAGCCGGACATTGCGGACCACCTCCAGGCCGCGCGATGACGAGGACGAGAAGCCGAAGCGAACGACCCGGCGGGCGCCGACCCGGAAATTCTATCCGCAGAATCCGGGACGCGGCGGCGTCAATCCGTTCGGGACGTACTAGTTCTAGCGGAGTTGCCTAACCGGAGGATATTCCGGTTTCCTCGCCCCTGATGATGCGCAACACCTGCTCTCCATTCATGGGACGGTCCTTCGGCCAGGCATGAAAATTCGCCTGGATGCCGAGCGCCTCATCGAGCCTGGCGTGATACTCTTGCCGCGAAATTTCTATGGCGCCGAGCGTTTCCAGATGCGGCGTCACGAATTGTGTATCCAGCAGCGTGAACCCGCCGAAGCGAAGCCGCGCCACGAGATGGGCCAGCCCCACCTTCGAGGCGTCGGTCACACGATGGAACATGCTTTCGCCAAAGAAAGCGCCGCCGAGCTGTACGCCATAGAGCCCGCCCGCCAGCGCGCCATCCGGCGTGCAAACTTCGACGGTATGAACGTGACCCATGATGAACAGCGCATGATACAATTCGCGAATTCGGGCGTTGATCCATGTATCATGGCGGCCCTTGGCAATCTGGGCGCAGCCGTCGATGACGGAATCGAAATCGAAGTCGATGCGCACCTCGAACCTGTCCGACCGTATCTTCTTGGCCAGCGACCTAGATATCGTCAGGCCGTCCAGCGGGAAGATGCCGCGCTCTTCGGGATCGACCCAGAAGATATTCGGATCGTCGGCGCTTTCCGACATCGGGAACATTCCGATGGAATAGGCGCGCAGCAGAAGCTGCGGCGTGATCTCGGTTTGTTGTCCGCGCGTGGTCATGCAGCAATGGTGATTTAGAGCAGGCCGCCGGTCAAGGCATTATCGGGCGTCTGGCGCTTCCTTCCAGAATGCCCGGAAGGCAGCGTTATTCGAGTGCTCCGGCGGCGAGGTAACGCTCCAGCCAGTGGATGTCGTAGTCGCCATTCTGTATGTCGCCGTCGCGCACCAGGGAGCGGAACAACGGCAGCGTCGAGTCGATGCCCTCGATGATGAATTCGTCGAGGGTGCGGCGCAGGCGCAGCATGGCTTCATTGCGATTGCGTCCATGCACGATCAGCTTGCCGATCAGGGAGTCGTAGTGCGGCGGTATCGAATACCCCTGATAGGCCGCCGAATCGACGCGCACGCCAAGGCCTCCGGGCGTATGGAAATAGTCGATGCGGCCGGGCGAGGGGCGGAATGTTGCATGGTGCTCCGCATTGATACGGCATTCGATGGCATGGCCCTGCAGTACAACGTCGTTCTGCGTGAAACCGAGCGTTGCACCCGATGCGATACGGATTTGTTCGTTGACCAGATCGATGCCGGTGATCATCTCGGTAACCGGGTGCTCGACCTGGATGCGAGTGTTCATTTCAATGAAATAGAACTCGCCGTCCTCGTAAAGGAATTCGACAGTACCGGCGCCCAGATATTTCAGCTCGCGCATGGCGTTGGCGACGATTTCGCCGATCGATTCCCGCGATGCCGCGTTGAGGGCCGGGGAGGGACTTTCCTCCCATACCTTCTGGTGGCGGCGTTGCAGGGAGCAATCGCGTTCGCCGAGATGCACTGCGTTGCCCTGACCATCGCCTAGCACCTGAATTTCAATGTGCCGCGGCTTTTCCAGGTATTTTTCGAGATAGACAGAGTCATCGCCGAAGGCGGCTCCCGCTTCCGAGCGCGCAGTGGAAATTGCATTCAGAAGATCGTCGGCAGTGCGCGCCACCTTCATGCCGCGGCCGCCACCGCCCGATGCTGCCTTAACAAGCACGGGGAAGCCGATTTCCTTCGCAACGCGCATGGCTTCGCCGTCGTCGGTGATGGCGCCTTCGGAACCGGGAACGCAGGGGATGCCGAGCGCCCGAGCAGTGCGCTTGGCTTCGATCTTGTCACCCATGATGCGGATATGTTCGGCCTTGGGGCCGATGAAGGTTATACCATGGCCCTGGCAGATTTCGGCGAAGCGCGCGTTTTCGGAAAGAAAGCCGTAGCCGGGATGAATGGCGTCGGCGCCGGTGATTTCGCAGGCGGCAATCAGGGCCGGGATGTTCAGATAACTTTCGCGCGCTGCCGGCGGTCCGATGCAGATTGCCTCGTCCGCCAGCTTGACGTGCATGGCCTCCTTGTCGGCAGTGGAGCAAACGGCCACCGTCTCGATGCCGAGTTCCTTTGCGGCGCGCATGATGCGCAGCGCGATTTCACCGCGGTTGGCTATGAGTATCTTGTCGAACATGAACGGGGTTCTATCGGGTTTGTGCTTCGCTGCTGGCCTGAATGGGCTATCTTCGTTCCGATCCTATTCGATGACGAACAGGGGTTCGCCGAATTCGACAGGCTCGCCTTCGTTCACCAGTATCGCGGTAACAGTGCCGGCGCGTGGCGCAATAATGTCGTTGAAAGTCTTCATCGCCTCGATCAGCATGACGCGGTCGCCCTGCTTCACTTCGGTGCCGATTTCGACGAACTTGTCGGCATTCGGTTCCGGCCGCAGGTAGACCGTGCCGACCATTGGCGAACGGATGGCGCCGGGGTGATCGCTGGCCGCCGCCGGTGCGGCGTTTTTTGCCGGCAAGGCTTCGCTGGCGGCCGGGGCAGATGCGATTGGAGCAGGGATATGCGCCTGCGCGGTAACGGCAGCGGCCGGTTGGGCATGCTGGCGGGTAACACGGATACGAAGATCCCCATGGCGAACCTCGACCTCGGCAAGGCCCTGGCGGACGGCGATTTCGGCCAGGTCGTCCACCAGCTTGGGGTCGATCATCGCAGCGTCGTTGTCTTGCTTCTTGTGCTTGTCGTCGTCGTTCATCGCGCGCTCAGTTTCTTGATGTTTCGAATATTGTATTGCAAATGGCTTCCAGCGCCAGATCGTAGGAATGGCTGCCGAAACCGGCGATAACTCCGGCACATACCGGGGCCAGCACCGATGTATGGCGAAAGGTCTCGCGGGCATGGATGTTGGACAGGTGAACCTCTATCACATTGGCCCCGCTACCGGCGATCGCATCTCGGATGGCAATGGAGGTATGGGTATAGGCGCCGGCATTCAGGATTACAGCGGCTTTGGCCTCGCCTGCCTCCTGTATCCAGGTCACAAGGTCGCCCTCGTGGTTTGACTGCCGGCACTGCAGTGCAATCTTGCGTTCATCGCATGTGCTGCGCAATCGCTCCTCGATGCCCGCGAGGGTCACCGTGCCGTATACGCTTGGTTCCCGGCTCCCGAGCAGGTTGAGATTGGGACCGTTGATGAGATGGATCGCGTTCATATGCCTGGAATTGGCGAGTGCCCGGATTTGGCGAGTAATTGCGCCGGCAGGCCGGATTGCCCACCGCAGCACGTGCATAGCCCGGAATGCGTGCGGAGGGAAGCGGCCCGGTGGATTGATCTGTTGGCAGCAGCTGGAATGGCGATTTTGGCAGTGTTACAAGTTACTGACCGGGCGGGATTAATGTATATATCAGCAAGCCGCCGCAGAAAACGCGACCATTGTGCTGAAAACGGGTATAGTGGCGCTAATGGCGGCCTATCTTACCGGAGTATCGAGATGATGCAGACGAATACATTCAGGGGTTTGACGGTTGCGGCCTGGTCGGGCGTTCTGGCAGCCGAGCTGGCGCTGGCGGCTCCTGCGAGCGCAAAGGATTACGAGTACAGGAAGTCGGTCAAGAAGGAGACCGAGACGCGCCTGCTGCCGCATTCCTCGTTCCGCGGCGATTGCGAGACCAAGAAGCCTGTCATCAAGATTCTCAACATGCCCGAGCATGGCGAGGCAAAGGTCAAGTCCGGGACCCGCAAGTTTCCGAAAGGCGGCAAGGGCCGGATGGCGAAATGCGACGGCAAGACGGGCGTTGCATCGGCTGTCTTCTACAAGCCCAAATCCGGCTATGAAGGCTATGACAAGCTGCGCTACGAGGTAACCTTCGCTTCCGGCCGCAAGAACATTTATGCCTACCGGTTGCGCATCGGCAATCCGAAGGACACATCCACCGGCTGGACCAAGGCAAAATAGGCGCTGTGAGCCAATCTGCTCCAATAGAGAAAGCCCCGGAACGCGGCTGCGTCCGGGGCTTTATGTTTCCGGGCCAGGAACTTCTCAGGGCTTTGCCTGCGTGCCGTTGCAGCTGCCCTTGCCGCATTTGCGGATATTGTCGATCCGGTTCTGCAAATTGGCAAATCCGACGGCGCCGATGACGACATCGGGGCCAAGTACGTAGGAGGGGGTGCCGGTCATATTCAGGGTACTGGCGATTTCGCTGACTTCCGTGAGACCGGCGTAGACGTCCCGGCTGTCCATATCCTCATTCAGTTTCTGCATGTCTGCGCCGCTAGCCTTGGCCGCAGCGAGCGCCTGGGCCTTGCTAACGCGGCCGCGCGTGCTCATCAGGCGGCGGTGGAATTCCCAGTATTTCTTGCCGTCGAACTGGTTATGCAGGGCGGATGCGACAATCGCAGCTTCCTTCGAAGGTGCGCCAAGGACCGGAAATTCCTTGAGGACAACGCGCAGGTCCGGGTTTTTCAAAATCAGCTTTTCGAGATCGCCCATCGCCCGGCGGCAATAACCGCAATTGTAGTCGAAAAATTCGACCAGCTGGATCTTGCCGTTCGGGTTGCCGAGCACGACCTGGTACTTGGAATTGTGCAGTTTGGGGGCGAGGGCGGTGACGGCCTCGGCGCGCTTGGCTTTTTCCTCGGCCTCGCTGTGCTGCTGCATGTTGATCAGAGCGTCGCGCAGGACGGCCGGATTCTTCAGCAGATAGTCCTTGATGATCTTTTCGACTTCGCTCTTCTGGGCGCCAGTCAGCGTACCTTGAGCGGAAACAGGGCCTGCCCCGAGCGTGAGGCCACTCAGGCCCAGCACCAAAGCGGCGGGCTTCAATATGCGTTTCAAGGCGGATAAAGCAGGCAGCATTTCGTTCTCCTGGCGGCTGAAATCACATCGGTGGC
>JAPOIA010000161.1 GCA_029979185.1 Alphaproteobacteria bacterium
AACGACGGTAGCTCCTCCCGCTGCCGTCGCTCTTTCTAGTGCAAGAATGACGTTGCTCCCGCGGACGCGGTCTTTGCGGGCATAGGAGGTTTGCGCCTTGATTTCCCGTCGCGAGTTCATGCAGGCTACGGCCGCTGCTTCCGCCTTCTGCGCCGGTTCCGGTTTTGGAACGCTGGGGCAGGTTGCCGCGCAACAAAAACTTTCCCAGGCCGGTGTCCTGAAGTTTGATGCGCTGGGCAAAGTGACCATTCTCCATATCACGGACGTGCATGCGCAGCTGATGCCGCTGTACTTCCGTGAACCGTCCATCAACCTCGGCGTTGGCGCCGACAAGGGACGTCCGCCGCATCTGACCGATCAGGCTTTCCGCGATTACTTCAAGGTGGCGACCGGATCGCCGCGGCACTATGCGTTGACGGCCAGTGATTTCGTCGCTCTGGCAAAAAATTACGGCCGCATGGGTGGCATGGATCGCGTCGCTACCCTGATAAAGGCCGTACGCGCCGAGCGCGGCGACGACAAGGTCCTGCTGCTCGACGGCGGCGATACCTGGCAGGGCAGCTGGACATCGCTGCAGACCAAGGGCCAGGACATGGTCGATCTCATGGAATCGCTGAAGGTTGACGCCATGACGTCCCATTGGGAATTCACCTATGGCGCCGAGCGCGTCGAGGAAATCGTCAAGAAATCGCCAATCGCTTTCCTAGCCCAGAACATTCGCAGCAAGGAATGGCAGGAGCCCGTATTCAAGGCGCAGAAAACTTTCGTCAAGGGTGGCGCTAAGATCGCCGTGATCGGTCAGGCCTTCCCGCGCACACCGATTTCCAATCCGAGCTGGATGATTCCCGACTGGGCCTTCGGTCTGCGCGAACGCGAAGTGCAGAAGGAAGTCGAGAAAGCCCGCGCCGGCGGCGCCGATGTGGTCGTGCTGCTCTCGCACAACGGCTTTGATGTCGACCGCAAGATGGCAAGCCGCGTGAGCGGGCTTGATGTCGTGCTCACCGCCCACACCCATGACGCCATGCCTGGCGTGGTCATCGAAGGCAAGACGATTATCATTGCCTCCGGTTCGCATGGCAAGTTCCTGTCTCGCCTTGATCTCGACATCAAGGACAAGAAGGTCGCAGGCTACCGCTACAAGCTGATGCCGGTGTTCTCGGACGCCATCACGCCTGACGCGCCGACCGCTGCAATGATCGAAAAGGCGCGTGCGCCCTACAAGGAAAAGCTCGGCACGGTTCTCGCGCAGAACGAATCGCTGCTGTATCGCAGGGGTAATTTCAACGGCACCTTCGATGACCTGATCTGCGATGCAATGCTGAAGGAACGCGATGCGGAACTGTCGCTGTCCCCGGGCTTCCGCTGGGGCGGGACGCTTATTCCCGGACAGCCGGTAACGTTCGAGGCGCTGTCGAATGCCACCGCCATGACCTATCCGAATTGCTACCGTACCGAAATGACCGGCAAGCAGCTGAAGGACATCCTGGAAGACATTGCCGACAACATCTTCCATCCCGATCCCTATTTCCAGGGCGGCGGCGATATGGTGCGCGTTGGCGGCATGGGCTATTCGATCGATGTTTCGAAGCCGATCCACAAGCGTATTTCCAACATGACCTTCCTGAAGACCGGCAAGCCAATCGATCCGCAGCGCAAATATGTCGTTGCGGGCTGGGCTTCGATCAACCAGGCGACCAAGGGGCCGCCAATATGGGAAGTCGTCGAAAAATATCTGGCTCGGGTCAAGACCGTGAATCTCAAGCCGAACACCTCCGTCAAGGTGTCCGGGGTCTGAGCGGCCGGACGTAACGATCCAAAAGATTGAACACTTGTATTGAGAAGAAAGGAAGCGGGTATGAGCGATACAGACAACGCCAATCCGTTAGACAGGCGGAAGTTTCTGAAGGCAGCAGGTCTGGCCGGCGCCGGTGTGGCTGCAGGCGCACTGCCAGCCCATGCGGCGGAACCTGAAAAGGTCATCGTAGAAAAGCAGGAGTGGAACCAGGCACTCGGAGCAGGTGTCCAGAACGCGCCCTACGGCAAGCCGTCGCCCTTCGAAAAGCACGTCGTGCGGCGCGACGTGGAGTGGCTGACCGCCAGCCGCGAGTCCTCGGTCAACTTCACGCCGCTGCACGAACTTGATGGCATCATCACACCGAACGGACTGTGCTTCGAGCGTCATCACGGCGGCGCGCCAGTTATCGATCCGGCCAAGCACCGTCTGATGATCCACGGCCTCGTCGACAAGCCGCTGGTCTTCACGATGAACGACCTGAAGCGCTTCCCCGGCCGCATCAACCGCGCCTATTTTCTGGAATGCGCAGCCAACTCCGGCATGGAATGGCGCGGCGCCCAGCTCAACGGCTGCCAGTATACTCACGGCATGGTCCACAACGTCTGGTACACCGGCATCCCGCTGAAAGCGCTTTTGGAGCAGGCAGGCGTTAAGACCAACGGCAAGTGGTTACTGGCCGAAGGAGCCGATGCCTCGGGCATGACCCGTTCGATCCCGATTGAAAAAGTACTCGACGACTGCATGATCGCCTGGGGTATGAACGGCGAAGCGCTGCGCACGGAGCAGGGCTATCCGCTGCGTCTGGTGGTTCCCGGCTGGGAAGGCAACATGTGGGTCAAGTGGCTGCGCCGTCTCGAGATCGGCGATCAGGCTTGGGAGCAGCGCGAGGAGACCTCGAAGTACACCGACCTTCTCGCCAACGGCAAGGCGCGCCGCTACACCTGGGTCATGGACGCCAAGTCCATCGTCACCAATCCCTCGCCGCAGGCGCCGCTGAAGCAAAAGGGCCCGAATGTCCTGACCGGTATGGCCTGGACCGGCCGCGGTTCGATCAAGCGTGTCGACGTCACCATCGACGGCGGCAAGAACTGGCACGCGGCCCGCATCGACGGTCCTGTCATGCCGCTCTCGCTCGTTCGCTTCTATGTCGACATCGACTGGAACGGCGAGGAGATGCTGATCCAGTCCCGTGCGATGGACAGCACCGGCTATGTGCAGCCGACCAAGGACGAGTTGCGCAAAATTCGCGGCGTCAACTCGATCTATCACAACAACGGCATCCAGACCTGGCTGGTCAAGAAGAATGGTGTGACCGAAAATGTCGAGATCTCTTAAGTTCGCAGCGGCTGCAGCCGCCATTGCACTGGGCGCGCTCGTTGTCGGCGGTCCGGGTTATTCGCAGGACAAGGCCGCGCCAGTAAAGAAGATTGCGCTTGGGCGTGCTGCGCTTCCGGCGGAAATCAAGGCCTGGGATATCGATGTGCGTCCAGACGGCGTCGGCCTTCCAGTAGGCAAGGGCAGTGTCAAGGAGGGCGAGAAGATATTCATTGAACAATGCGCGTCCTGCCATGGCGAATTCGGCGAGGGCAAGGATCGCTGGCCAGTGCTGGCAGGCGGACGCGGTACGCTGAAGTCGGAAGGACCGGAAAAGACGATCGGTTCCTATTGGCCGCATTTGTCGACGGTCTATGACTACATCTATCGGGCCATGCCGTTCGGCAATGCGCAGTCGCTCACGCCTGATCAGGTCTATGCGATCACTGCCTACCTCTTGAGCATGAATGAAGTCGTGTCGGATGACTTCGTCCTGTCGAACAAGAACTTCACGTCCGTCAAGCTGCCGAACCAGGCGAATTTCTTCATGGATGACCGCAACACCGCGGAAAAGTCCTTCTGGAAGAAGAACCCCTGCATGAAGAACTGCAAGGCAAGCGTAAAGGTCACCAAGTATGCAACAGTCATTGACGTGACGCCGGATGCAAAGGACAAGAATCGCCCGACCGTAGATTAGTGCGGGTGATAAAGTCGGCCGTTGCCAGGGAATAGATCCTGGTAGCGGCCCTGAAGGTTGTGGCAGATGCAGTTTGGTCGCGTCGATTGCAAACGATAATCGGGCGGTCGCTGATTGCAGTGCGCAGGACAAGCAGGGAGTGGACGGTGGGTCAGCTGCAGAATCCGGAGCAGCATTGCATGAACGAAATGTTCGAGGCGCCGCAGGGAAGGCGCATGAACGCGTTGTCAGCGCTGGCGCTCCAGGGAGCGGCGGGCGCGGTTTTTCTTGCCTGGGCGACCGTGGCTGCCGCGCAGGATGCCAAGCCGTTGAAAGGCGACAAGGCGCTGGGCGAATACCTGTCCAATACCTGCACCGGATGCCACCAGATTTCCGGGGTGAGCAAGGCAGGCGTGCCGCCGATCGTCGGCTGGCCGGAAGATCAGTTTATTGCCGTTATGGAGACCTACAAGGACAAGGTTCGCGAGAACAAGGTCATGCAGACGATTGCGGCTGGCCTTTCCAAGGAAGATCTGGCGGGGCTTGCGGCCTATTACGCCACTATCAAGCCGACAAAGGGCGCCGCACAATAGGCGTTGGAGATTTGGGCCGCGGTTGTTTCCGGCGGCTCATTGGAGTAGCGGTCGTCTTGATCGGAATTGTTAACTGACGGGGCGTTTCGGGCCGCGTCTTTGAAAGGGAGAAGAGCAATGGATTTCAATCGCAGGCATATTCTTGGCGGCGCAGGAGCGAGCCTTGGTGTACTGGCGCTCGGCGCGCCCGCTGTTCTCGGCCAGGCCAAGCCGCGTGTTGTTGTCATTGGCGGCGGGCCGGGCGGCGCGACGGCGGCCAAATACATCGCCAAGGACAGTCAGGGCAAGATCGAGGTCGTGCTCGTCGAGCCCAAGAAGGAGTTCACCACCTGTTTCCATTCCAACCTGTATCTCGGTGACTTCAAGAAATTCGGCGAAATCACTCACACTTACGACAAGCTGGCGTCTGCGCACGGTGTGAAGCTCAATCACCAGATGGCTAGCGCCATCGACCGCGCCAAGAAACAGGTCGTTCTGGCTGACGGCTCGCGCCTGTCCTACGACCGCCTGATCGTCGCTCCGGGCATTTCGCTGAAGTACGATTCGGTTCCCGGCTGGGGCAAGGAGCATGAGAAAGTCATGCCGCACGCCTGGCAGGCCGGCGAGCAAACCAAAATTCTGAAGGCAAAGCTCGATGCTGTGCCCGACGGCGGTACCATCATCATGATCGCCCCGCCAAACCCCTATCGCTGCCCACCGGGCCCTTACGAGCGCGTTTCGATGATGGCCCACACCTTGAAGGCGGCCGGCAAGACGAAATCGAAGATCGTCATCATCGATCCCAAGCCGAAGTTTTCCAAGCAGGGTCTGTTCCAGGAAGGCTGGGAGAAATACTATCCCGGCATGGTCGAATGGCTAGCGCCCGACATTCACGAAGGCATCAAGTCGGTGGATCCCAAGACCGGCACTGTTGTTACCGGCTTTGAGACCTACAAGAACTCTCCTCTGGTCAATGTCATCCCGGCGCAGACCGCCGGCCAGATCGCCATTCAGGCCAAGCTCGTGGACAAGAGCGGCTTCTGCCCGATCGACGCCAACACCATGCGCTCGACGGTGGATTCCAACATCTTCGTCATTGGCGATGCCTCGATCGCTGGCGCCATGCCGAAGTCGGGATTTGCCGCGAACAGCCAGGCGAAGGTCGCAGCGATGGCGGTCCGCGGCGACCTGACTGGGTCGCGTGTCTTCCCGGCACGGTATGCTAACACCTGCTGGAGCCTGATCGAAGACGGCGACGTCGTGAAGGTTGGGGCTGCCTATGCAGCAAAAGACGGCAAGATTGCCGCTACTTCGACCTTCGTTTCCAAGACGAAGGAACCGGCGGACCTGCGGAAACAGAATGTTCAGGAAAATCTGGGCTGGTATGCCGGCGTGACTGCCGATATGTTCAGCTGATCCGGCAAATCCCGCAGCGCCTCTCTAACGGGGCGCTGCTGGATATCGGCGGGAGCAAGTTCACCTGGCCGTGCAGCTCTGCGGCTGTCCGGTCTGACCGGCAGGCTGAAAGCCTGCGAGACCATCATTGCAGGTACACCAACAGGTACACCAAGAGGATGAAATCTATGTCTAGCGTGACCACATTTCGCTTCGCCGCTCTAGCGCTGGCGTCTTTTGCCGTCATCGGCGCTTCGCAGGCACTGGCCGCCGGAGATCCGGCCAAGGGCAAGACCGTATTCAACCAGTGCCGCGCTTGCCACAAGGTTGGCGAGAACGCACGCAACGGCGTTGGTCCGGTGCTCAATGGTCTGATCGGCCGCAAGTCCGGCACTGTGAAGGGCTATAACTATTCCGCCGCCAACAAGAAGTCCAACCTGACGTGGGACGAGGCGACCTTCCGCGAATACATCAAGAATCCGCGCAAGAAGATGCCTGGCACCAAGATGGCCTACGGCGGCCTGAAGCAGGACAACAAGATCGACGATCTGATCGCCTATCTTAAGCAGTTCGGCGAAGACGGGAAAATGAAGAAGTAGGACCCGATCGGTCCTGACACATCCAATCGGCAAACGGCCGGAGCAAAAACGCTCTGGCCGTTTTGCTTTCTGCGGTTTTTGCAATCTGCCCTTGCCTGTAGCCGCACCGAAAATAATGGCGCGCGCCCGCTTGCGCTGGCAAATCAAAGCCGCCTAAACTGCGCACCGGAATTCATGCCGGAACGGTATGCACACGCGCCAACTGGCGCCGGGAAGTTTGATTCAGGGAGCGCCCAAATGAGTGATTTGCAATACGAAAGCCCGGATTCTCTGGACAGCGCCGTGGCGCTGCTGTCCGGGGCGTAGGTGGCAGTGAAGCTTGGCTCCACTGAGTCAGAGGCGGAACTCTGCTGCGACAGATACTGGTTCTTGATTGACAGAAGCGTGTCTCTGTCGAGCTGGAGCGATGGTGTGTTGGTCGCAGTGAT
>JAPOIA010000162.1 GCA_029979185.1 Alphaproteobacteria bacterium
TGGCGCTGCCGGACAACGGCTGGCGTTGCGCCCTCCTGTCCGGGAAGATGGCCGAAACGGGCGACGAACTGCTCGTTGCGCTCGCGCCGCGCATCCAGCGCCTTGCGGTATTCCTCTTGCGTCCGCACGATGGTGAGGCCACGGGCGACGGTGACATGCATGGGATCGTAGGGCCGGCCATATTCGGCGCAGGCCGCTTTCCAGATTTCCAGCCGCTCCTGCGTCCGTTCGATGCCTGCGAACTGGTCAAACATCACGTTGTGGCCGGATTTGGCGACGGCGCGGATGGAATCGTCCGAGCCTGCCGCGATCCAGATCGGCGGATGCGGCTTCTGTACCGTCGGCGGTTCGACCAGGATGTCGTCGAACTGCCAGTATTTTCCGGCATGGCTGAAGCGCTCGTCGTTGGTGAAGCTTTTCAGGATGATCTCAAGGCTCTCGTCGTATCGTTCCTGCGCTTCCTCCTTGGGGATGCGGAAACCGTGGAACTCAAGGTCGCGATAGCCCTTGCCGACACCGAAATCGAGCCGCCCGCCGGACAGGAGGTCGAGGGTGGCGGCCTGTTCGGCAACCAGCACCGGATTGTGCCAGGGCAGGACGGTGACGCCGGTGCCGAGACGGATCTGTTTGGTCTTTGCCGCCAGGTAGCACAGGGTCGAAAGCGTTGCGGAAATCTGGCCGATGCCGGTGAAGTGATGCTCGACCATGAATACGGAATGGAAGCCGAGCCGGTCGGCCTCGCAGATCATGTCGAGGACCCGGATATATCCGGCGCTGTCAGCATTTTCTCCGCCACGCTTGGCGGCCGCGCCGCCAAATAGGCCAAACTTCATCGGTCTTCCTCCGGCCAGCCATTCAGCGGCTGGCTTTGACAAACAGGATAGCGGAATTTCGGCCGCAAGTCTTGTCTGTCATCACCCCCTAGCAAAGGTGCGGAATGTGCCGCTGCTGCGCCGTCCGGCGGGTCATTCGGCGGGATTTGCCTCCAGAACTGTCTTCCGCTTCTGCATGGCAAGCCACAGGGCAGCCAGTGTGGCAATGGCCAGCAGCGGCAGGGCGCCAAGGTTCACCCATTTCCAGCCGAAGAAATGCATCAGTGCGCCCGAGGCAATGGAGACACAGCCGACCACGACATAGATGATCGTATTGTTGGCGGCCTGCACCTTGGCGCGCTCGGATGGTGTGTGCACTTCCGTCAGCAGAGTGGTTCCGGCGGTAAAGGCGAAATTCCAGCCGAGCCCGAGCAGCGACAGGGAAACCCAGAAATACCAGAAGCCTTCTCCCGATAGCGCGATGAATACGCAGAGCATGTTTATCGCCATGCCTGCGATGATCATGGTGATGGCGCCAAACTGGTCGATCAGCCAGCCGGTAAAAAAGCCCGGCGCAAACATGAAGAAGATATGCCAGGCGATCACGTGGCTGGTGGAGGAAAACATGTGATGGGCGTGGTGCATCGCCAGCGGCGTCGCGGTCATCAACAGGTTCATTATTCCCTGTGCGATTGTCGCGCTGATGCAGGCGACGATAAACACCGGGTTGCGCATGATTTCACCGATGGGGCGCCCCGGGTCGGCTGCTTCCTTCGCCGTCAGTTTGGGAATATCGACCGCCAGCACGATGATCGCGGTCAACAGCGCAAGACAAATCAGGAAGACATAGGCGCCGAAGAATTGCAGCGGGCTGATCGTGTACTGCCCGTAGCGCGCCAGCGCCGGGCCGAGGAAGGCAGCGAATACGCCGCCGGCCAGCACCAGCGATACCGCCCTGCCGCGAAACTCCTTCGGCGCGACATCGGTTACCGCGAAGCGATAGAGATGGGCGAAACCGGCAAAAAAGCCGAAGAGCAGCATGCCGGCGCAGTAGATCCACACATCGCGCAGGAAGATGCCGGACAGGCTGATGGCAGCCCCCGCGGCGCCGATCATCGAGCCGGTGAAGAAACCAGGCCCACGGCCGATCCGGCGCATCAGGAACGAGGCGGGGAAGGTCGACAGCGCCGTGCCGACAACCAGCAATGTCACCGGCAGGGTGGACAGCGCCTTGTGGGAGCCGATTTCCAGCGCAATCAGCGGCGCTGTCATGTTGGCGAGCGACCGGCCTGCGCTGAACAGCATCTGGCAGGTCGAGAGAATGCCGACGTTTTTCCAGTCCCGCACGCTTGCCATGTCGCCTCCCGTTCATCCGGCCTGTTCGGACAGTGTAGGGGAGGCTATACAGCGGTGAAAGCCTAATCTCGCTGCGCAGCAGCCACGATTGCCTGCGCATCAATCCGGTGATGGGCAAACAGATCGACGATGTCCGCCGACTGTCCGAAAGCCGATACACCAAGCGGACTGACCGGATTGCCCTGCACGGCGCCGAGCCACGACAGGGTCGCCGGATGCCCATCCACGACACTGACGATGCGCGCCTCGCGCCCGGCCTGCGCCAGCAGCTGCGATATGTGGGCGTTGTTGCGATTGGCGAGCCAATCCGCATGCAGGCGGTCTGCGGAGGTAATCGCCAGCAGGGCGGCGTTTTCTCCCTGCGCCTGCAAGGCATCGAATGCGCTTTTTGCTTCCGGTGCGACGGCGCCGGTATAGGCGATGACGACAGGGGCGGGATGCTGGCGCGGCTCTTCGCGCCAGTAGGCGCCGGCAATGATCGCCTCACGCAGTGCGCTATCCATTGTCCGCTGCGGCTGCTGGATGGCGCGCGTCGACAGGCGCAGATAAACGGAGCCGCCGTTCGCGCGCTGCATGTGGCCAAGGCCCCATTCGACAATCGCTGCCAGTTCGTCGGCGAAGGCCGGTTCGAACGAGGCGAGGCTGGGGATCGACATGCCGAGCAGCGGTGTGTTGATCGACTGGTGCGCGCCGCCTTCCGGCGCCAGTGCAATGCCGGACGGCGTGCCGGCGACCATGAAGCGCGCGTCCTGGTAGCAGCCGTAGATCAGCGCATCAAGGCCGCGGTTGACGAAGGGATCGTAGACCGTGCCGATGGGAAACAGGCGTTCGCCGAACAGGCTTTCGCTCAGCCCCAGCGCCGTCAGCATCAGGAACAGGTTGTTCTCGGCAATGCCGAGTTCGATGTGCTGGCCGTCGGGACTTTGCGTCCACTTCAGCGGCGAGGCGACTTTCTCCTGCTGAAAGGTGTCGTCCCTCTGGGTGCTGTGGAAGACGCCGCGCTTGTTGATCCACGGCGCGAGATTGGTCGAGACCGCAACATCCGGCGATGTCGTTACGATGCGCGATACGAGTTCGCTTTCTTCCGAAGCTATGGCGTTGAGGATATTGCCGAAGGCTGCCTGCGTCGATGTGCTTGCGCCGGCCGGGGCTTTCAGCGGCGTCTTCAGAACGAGCGGGCGCTTGCGCGTAACCAGTGGTTTCCTGCGCCATGGCACATCCTGCAGGAAGGCTTCGATGCGCGCTGCATCCTCGCCAAGGCCGCTGTTCAGGTCCCATTCGTGACCCTTTGCAATGCCGTGATGCTGGCGCACATCGTCCATCTGCGTCGGGTTGAGAAGCCCGGCGTGATTGTCGCGATGGCCGGCAAGCGGCAGGCCCCAGCCCTTGATCGTATAGGCGATAAAGCAATGGGGCGTGGGATCGCCCTCTGCCGCGTCGAAGGCCTGCGTCAGGGTTTCCAGATCGTGCCCGCCGAGATTGGTCATCAGCCGGTGCAGGCTTTCGTCGTCATGGGCGGTAATGAATTCCGCAAAGCCGTGCGTGCCGGAAAGGTCGCGGGTAAGATGCTCGCGCCATGCTGCTCCGGCCTTGTAGGTCAGCGCCGAATAGAGCTGGTTCGGACAATCGTCGATCCATTGCTGCAGCGCCTTGCCGGCAGGCCCCTGGAAGGCTTCTTCCAGCAGCTTGCCGTATTTCAGGTTCACCACTTTCCAGCCGACGGTTTCGAAGAAGCTGGTGATCTTCTGGAACAGCTTGTCGTTGACCGTGCCGTCGAGGCTGTGGCGGTTGTAGTCGACCACCCACCAGAGGTTCTTCACATCGTGCTTCCAGCCTTCGAGCAGGGCCTCGAAGACATTGCCTTCGTCGAGTTCGGCATCGCCCATGATGGCGACGAGCTTGCCCGGCGCGTCGGCGCTGCCCAGGCGATGGGCGGCGAGATAGTCGCGGACGATGGAGGCGAACAGGGTGACCCCGACGCCCAGTCCGACCGAGCCGGTGGAGAAATCGACGCCATCGGTATCCTTGGTGCGCGAGGGATAGGCCTGCGCGCCGCCGAAGCTGCGAAAATTCTCCAGCTTTTCGCGGGTCTGGCGGCCGAGCATGTATTGGATTGCGTGAAATACCGGCGCGGCGTGGGGCTTCACCGCGATCCGGTCCTGCGGTTGCAGGTTGCGCATGAACAGGGCCGTCATCAGGCTGACCGCCGAGGCGCAGGATGCCTGATGGCCGCCGACCTTTAGCCCGTCGCGGCTTGGGCGCAGATGATTGGCGTTGTGGATCGTCCAGCTCGACAGCCACAGCAGTTTCTTCTCGATCAGCCGCAACAGGTCGGCATCGGAGGAATTGGAGCGCTTGGCGTCCGGGTGGGTGAGCATGGCGGCCTCGTGGGAATTGCGCATCAGAAATGGGGCTTTCAGAGCCATTGCTAACACGAATCCGGCGGGCGAATCCTTGCGAAGCAATTGCTATTTTTTGCCATTTTTGATATATTTCACCCAAAATTTAGGTTTTGTGAGTGAAAAATGCCAATTTATGATATAGATACGATAGATCGTGTCATCTTGAACATCCTCCAGAAGGATGGGCGCATCGCCAATGTGGACCTGGCCGAGCGGGCCGGATTGTCGCCGTCGCCCTGCGCCCGGCGGGTCAAGAATCTCGAGGACAGCGGCATCATTGCCCGCTATGCGGCGCTGATCGACCAGAAGGCGGTCGGGCTTCCGGTCAATGTTTTCGTCAATGTCACGCTGGAACGGCAGGTGAAGGACGCGCTGCAGAATTTCGAAGCGGCGATCCTGAAGCGGCCCGAGGTGATGGAATGCTATCTGATGACCGGCGAGGCGGATTATTTCCTGCGCGTCGTCGTCGCCGATCTCGACGCCTACGAACGCTTCCTCGTCGAGCATCTGACGCGGATACCGGGCATCGCCAATATCAAGTCGAGTTTTGCTTTGAAGCAGATCGCCTACCGGACTGAACTGCCGATCCGGTAGACGTCAGTTTTTAACGCAGCCGCGCTACTCAATCGCTTCGGCGCGCTCCATGGCGTTGATCATCGTCGTCTGCCTGATCAGCTCGCGCCGGCGTTTCGGATCGGCGGCGATGGCGCGCAGTTCGTCGTAGTTCTTGCGGCGCACTTCCGGATCGCGCTCTTCCATCATCTTCTTGTTGCGGCCGGTCTGCGCATGGACATATTCCACCGCGATCTCGCGGCGCTGGCGGGTGTAGCGGTCGAGCAGCTTTTCGTCGGCTCCCTCGTTTAGGATCGTAACCAGCTTGTCGGCAAGATTGTAGGCGTCCTGGATGCCGCCGTTCATGCCCATGCCGCCGAGCGGATTGTTGAGATGCGCGGCGTCTCCGGCGATCAGTATCCGGCCCTTGTTGTAGGTGTCGGCCACGCGCTGATGCACGTCGTAGCGCGTACGATGCACGAGCTTGGGATCGTGATCGAGCTTGGCGAAGAACTTCACCCGCGGGAACAGGTACTCGTCGGAGATGACATAGTCGCGGTCGGCATTCGGCTTTGTGGGAATCAGAATGCGCCACATGTTTGGAGCGTGGATGATTGCGCACCATTCTTCCGGGTCGTAGATGTAACAGACATGGCCCATGTCCGGCACGGTCGCCTGTACGTCCTCGTCAAGGCTTGCAGTCACGAACAGTTCGGGGAAGGTAAATCCCGGAAACTCTATATTTGCCGATTGCCGCACGGCGCTACGCGAACCATCGCAGCCAATCACATAGGCGCCGCGCATGGTGCGGGCCTCGCCATCCTGTTCATAGGTTATCTCGGCATGGTCCGCGGTCTGGCTGGCGCCGGTGACCTTGGCGCCGAAAATAACCTGCGCATGCGGATATTTCTTCAGCATCTCCACGGCAATGCCAGTCAACTTGAACTGCTCGGCCTGTATGCGATAGGGATGCGGCGTCAGGTCGGCCACGTCGATCAGGTCGAACTCGGCGATCAGGCCTTCATAACGGTCGCGCAGCTGGAATTGCGGCGTGATCAGCCCGACATCCTTCAGCCTGGCGGTGATGCCGAACCTGTCGAGCAGTTCCAGCGTTGGCGGATGGAAGGTCGATGCACGCATGTCCTGCGGCAGCGTGTCGGCAGCTTCCAGCATGGTGACCGGAATGCCCGCCTCGGCCAGTATCAAGGCGGCGCAGCAGCCGACAGGTCCCGCGCCGGCGATGATCACACGTTTGTTGTCGCTCATGTTTTTTCCCGATCAGAAACGTTCCAGCAGCCAGCCCTTGCCCTGGAACTTGTCATTGACGCCCTGGGCGCGCAGCGCGTGCCAGATGGTGGCGACATTGATGGGAATGATAGGCTTCTGCAGCTGATATTCCAGTGTCGGGAACAGGTCGACCGCCGAAAGATTGGTTCCCGCCTGCACGATGGCCTCGACATCGCTGCCATCGAGTTCCTTGACGATCGCGTCGATGACCTCCTTCTTTGGCGTGTGGGCGATCGAGGTTGCGGTATCGCATTTCAGGCCGAGCACCTTGGTGACTTCG
>JAPOIA010000163.1 GCA_029979185.1 Alphaproteobacteria bacterium
GAGCCGTACATTCAGTTCTTCGATCTTCGCGCCCTCCATGCGTACAGCCGCATTGGTAATCGCAACGAGCGTTACAAACCCATAAAGAAAGCGATAATGGCAGCCGGGAATACCGGGCCGGAAAACGGATCGGGAAAGAACAGCCAATTGACCAGCAGAACAAGCGCCATGCCGCCCAGATAGACGGATAGAAGCACCAATCGCTTTTTCCGTGGCAGCGCCGCTCTTATAATCCTGCGCCTGACTGTGGAGAGTATCCAGGCGCGTTCCTGGCGGGTCAATTGATATTCGGGAGTCATTCTGGACATAGGCAATACAAGTAGCTTTCAGGAATCGCTTTCTGTTCGTTTGCGCACAGCGCAACCGACACAAATCGGGCATGTTCCAAACCTATATCATTCTCGCCTGCCGATGGGAGCCAGACGATGAGCGAAGACAAGATGGCAGGGGCAGATATTGCCCGCGCCATCTCAGAACTGGAAGCGGAACTGTTCGTGCCGTTTCCCGCCAATCCTCCCGCTCCGCAGGAAGCGCTGGAGCGCGTCTACGCCGCTTTTGCTGGTTACGGCCCTTCCTCCCCATTCTGCCGCCAGTGCTTTACACCCGAACAGGAGCAAAGGATCCTGTCCGGCCGCGACTTGCACGCCAAGGTTCCGGGCGAATTCCGCGCCATCTACTTCGAGCACCCCGATTGCTCTGTCGGCGCCGGCGGCTTCATGTACTTTCTTCCGCGCATGCTGGAAACGTTGTTCTTTCCGGAACTGGAGTACGAATTCTTCAGAACAACCGTCATGTGCGGGTTGTATGCCACATCGCAAGCGGAACAGGCGGCCCTGCGCGACATCTTCACCATCGCGGCCAATGGCTGGTTCCGCGGCGCCGACATATCCATCCTCATGCCGGTGATGGACGGAGAGCGCATATATCCCGCGCCATGCCGCATGGCCTCGGACGACATGTGCGAGACGATCGTCGATGCGCTGCTGCATTTGCGCGCGCATCCCCGGGAGATGTTTTCCTGGCTGGCGCAGAGTAATACGGCGGCAGCATGGACGCTCCTGTGCCGGGCCATGCGGGATCCGCAACTACTGCTGGAGGATCCGGTTTATTTCGCCGTCGACAAAGATTACGAACCGGCCTTTCACGCGATGGCTCAAGCCCTGCGCAAACTTGCCTGGTCCGACCTTTTTGCCATCATCACACCGGATGTGCTGGCGCGCGCATGGGAAAGCATCGGTATGCGGAACCAGCGCCTGTACGACCGGTTTCACGATGCCGATGCAGTCCGGTCAGGCTATCAGACACAACTGCCGGACGAAGAGCGGCTTGAAGCGCTGCGCGCCATCGAGGCGCTGGTGCACCAGGATATTGCCCTGTAGCCAGGAACATTCATGCCGCCCGCAAGCTGCCGCCCGCATCAATCCTGACGGTAGCGGTTTTGTCTGTAGCGATAGCTGCGGCTTTCCTGTGACGCTCGCCAGCCATTCCACGTTGCGGCAGAAGGTTGCGGCGGCGCGGCGTCACAGAGTTTCAGTTTCTGCATGGCCTTGCGCATGGCGCGGTTTTGCTTCTGCCTGCACGGCGCCTTGGCGTATTCCCAGGCCGCCTCATGGCGGCGCTGCCAGAGCATTAGACGCGCCAGGATCATATCGGCAAGCGGCGATATGTGGCGCATGTGGGCATCGCGCGCCGCGACCTCCTTCGATTGCAGAAGCAGACCTTCAGCTGTCCCGGAGTTGTTCTGGCGAAGGAACCATAAAGCGCGGATGATATAGGCCCGCGGATCGTCCGGATAACGGGTCAGCAGCTCGCTCGAACGGCTGTCGCCTATCAGCATCTTCTTCGGGATATCCTGCTGCGGAATATATTTTGCCGCCATCTCGCGATGGGTGGAAAAATGCATCGCGGCCATGGCCGCCGAACCCGCACTGATGGCGAAGAACAGACTCGCGCCAATGCTGGCGATACTGCGCATCTGGCCATCGTCTTCGTCAAAAATCAATCCGACTTCAACAGAAAGGTTATCAGGCCGCCGGCCAGCGCCCCGCCGCCGTGGGCAAAGTAATCGGTGCTGCCTCCGGTGCTGTAGAGCAATGGCAGCAGCGCCGGTCCACCGAAGAACAGGGCCATGCGCTGCATGCGCCAGCGCTCTTCAGCGCCGGCATCGGTAAAGAAGCTGGCAACGAACAGCGCCACGACGAGACCGGAAATGCCGCCGGAAGCGCCGACGCCCGGAATATCGGCTGCATTGTAGAGGATCGACAGAGTGCTGCCGGTCAGCGCACTGGCAACGAAGATCAGCGAGAACCATCCGCGGCCAACCTGCGGCTCCAGCCGGATACCGACCAGCAGCAGCGCAATGCAGTTGCCGAACAGATGCATGGTGCCGGAATGCAGCAGCGGGGCGAGAAACATGCGCCACCACTGGCCATCGCCCACGACCATCTTGTAGCTGGTTGCGCCCTGCGACACGAGCGACAGGAGGCTGGGGCCACCGGACGCATTCACATCGAAGGCCAGCCGCAACTGCGCCGCGTAGATGAAGATGAGCGCGATGACCAGGCCCATGGTGACAAGCGGAATATCGGCCAGCATGTCCCGGTCGAGGGTATCGTAACCGTCTTCCGCCGTAGCCTCGATATGGTGAAACGTGCGCGCCGACGAGCGGGCGGTACCGGCAATGGCGGCGGGCAAGGCAGACGGGCGCCCTGGCCGCATCCCGCGGACCAGCGCTGCGGCGTCCGAAAGTTCTCGTTTCCACTTTTCGCTCTCCGCCTGCGCTTTTGCGGCTTGCCCGCGCTTATTGTCGCGTTACCAGGTTGGCCTGCCGTTAAGGGCGCGTCGCCAGCCCGGGCATTCTCCGGTTATGGTTAAGCGAAACCCGTGCGCATCATCCCCGATGCCATTGCCGCACCCTTGCTATTGCCGGGCTGCTGCCGCAAAACACCGCAAACAGCACAAACCCGAGCGGATAACCGATGAGTGACGCAAACATCCTCTACGACGTAAAAAACGGCGCTGCCGTTCTGACCCTGAACCAGCCCGCCAAGATGAACGCCATGACATTCGACATGTGGTCCAGCGTGCCGGGCCTGATCGCCCAGGCGGAAGCGGACCGTGCCGTACGGGTCATCGTCCTGACGGGCGCCGGCGAAAAGGCCTTCTGTGCCGGGGCCGACATTTCCCAGTTCGGCGAAAAGCGCACCGGCGAGGAAGCGGTGAAGGCCTATGAGGCGGCGGTGACCGCCGGCATGAGCGCGGTATCGAACGCCTCCAAGCCGGTCGTCGCCCGGATCAGGGGATATGCATTCGGCGGCGGGCTGGCGCTGGCCCTGTGCTGTGACCTGCGGCTGTCGACGGATGGATCACGCTTTCGCATTCCCGCCGCGCGGCTGGGTCTGGGCTATGCCTTTTCCAATGTCGAGGCGCTGGTGCATCGCATCGGGCTGGGACCCGCCAGCGACCTGTTGCTTTCAGCGCGGATTGTCGACGGAACGGAAGGCGAGCGGCTTGGCCTCGTCAACAAGATGTGGGCCGCGGCAGACTTCGATGCGAAGGCGGACGAATATATCGGCGGCATCGCCACCAATGCGCCGCTGACCCTGAAGGCGTTGAAACTGGCGCTGGCGGAAACCGCGAAATCGAAAAGCGAACGCGACCGCGCCGCCGTCGACGCCCTCGTTGCAGCCTGTTTCACCAGCGCCGATTACAAGGAAGGCCAGGCCGCTTTCAAGGAAAAGCGCAATCCCGACTTCAGGGGAGAGTAGCGCGGTGCCACTTGGTGGCCCGGCATTCCGTCGCCATTGACGTGATTGCCGGCTCCGGGCGACACGCCGGACCAGGCGCGGCATGAGCATGCGCGGCATGGGATTGCCACGCGCAGCCGGAGAACGAACATGAGACCAGCCGGACGCGGCGAACTGGATTCGCTCTATTTCGACTATCCGCATTTTGATGCGCCAGAGGCGCGCGATCATCTGTCAGCGCCCGCCGATGTGGCGATCTGCGGCGCCGGCCCTGTCGGCATGGCGGCGGCGCTGACGCTGGCGCAACAGGGCATACGCTCCGTGCTGCTCGAAAGGAAATCCACTTTCAACGACGGTAGCCGCGCCATCTGCGTTTCCCGCTCCAGTTTCCACACGCTGCAGACGCTGGGAGCGGAGAAGCGCTTTGTCGAAAAGAGCCTGCCCTGGGTCTCCGGCCGCTCGTTCTTCCGCGGCAAGCAGATCCTCGAATTCTTCATGGCCGACAGCAATCACGATAAGTACCGGCCGATGTACAATCTCGAGCAGCAATATATCGAGGCCTTCCTCTACGAGGCCGTGGCGGCGAGCGATCTGATCGACATGCGTTGGCAATCGGACGTGACCGCCATTACCGATAACGCCGATGGCGTCACCCTGTCCGTCACCGATCCGAACGGCTCCTACGGGATTTCCGCACGCTGGCTATTGGCTGCGGACGGAGCGCGCAGCGCCATCCGCACCATGCGCAGCCATCGCCTGAAAGGGCAGAACTACGAAGGCCGCTATGTCATCGCCGACATTCGCCTGAAGCGCGATTGCAAGGTGGAACGCTTTGCCCTGTTCGATCCGGACTGCCGGCCCGGTGGCACGGTGCTGGTGCATCAGCAGCCGGATAACGTCTGGCGCATCGACTACCAGTTGCGCGACGGCGAGACCGAAGAGGACGCGCTGAAAGAAGCGTCGATCCGCGAAAGCATCGCCGGCATGCTAGGGGAAATCGGCTTCGACGAGCCGTGGGAGCTGGAATGGTGGAGCATCTATTCCGCCAATACGCTGCTGCTGGACGAGTATCGCGACGGGCGCATCTTCTTCATCGGCGACAGCGCCCATATCGTGCCGATCTTCGGCGTGCGCGGATTGAACAACGGGATATCGGATGCGCAGAACATCGGCTGGAAACTGGCGCTGGTGCTGCAGGGCGAGGCGAACGAGAAACTGCTCGACAGTTATACGCCGGAACGGCGCGGCGCGACGCTGGACGTTTTCGCGAACGCATCAAAGTCCGCTCGATTCATGACGCCGCACAGCCGCGGCTGGAGCGTGCTGCGCGATGCGGCCCTGTCGCTGGCGCTCGATCATCCCTTCGCTGGCGAGTTTGCCAATCCGCGCAACATGACGCCCTATACCTATGGCGACAGCCCGGTGACACGCGCCGATAGCGATGCGTTTGCAAGCGGCCCCGAGCCCGGCGCAGCAGCGCTGAACGTGCGGCTGGACAATCACTTTCTGCTAGACCTGTTCGGGCACGGATTTACTGTGCTGCATTTTGGCCCGCTGGCGCATCCAGAACAGGTTGCAGGCGCTCTGCCCGGAGTTACTTTTGTCGAGCAGCCCGCCGATGGCACGGCAGCGCAGCGCTATGATGCAAACTCGGGGACAGCCTATCTGATCCGCCCCGACGGCCATGTGGCGGCGCGCTGGAAGCAGGCCGAGAGTGCAACGATAGCCGCGACACTGCGGCAGATGCTCGATGGAAAGGTCAGCGGCAATGACTGAAAAAACGCTGGAAGACGTTTATGCCGCCCTTGCCGACGGTATCGACGCTGCAGGCCAGGACAAGGAAGCAATGTTCCTGTCGAAAGTGGTGCTGCTGCTGGCAAATGAAATCAGCGATCCAGAGCGCGTGCTGGAACTGATAACGGATGCGCAGAAGAATATGGATGGGATGCGGCGTGGTTAGTTTTTGGATAGTATAAATCACAATAGCTACCCCAACCCTCCTCCCCTGTGGGGAGAAGGAATCAAGCGGCGAATGCGTGGCTTCACATCTCCAGCATGCACGGCGCGAACAGTTCCTCCACCTTCACCTGCCGGTCGGCGAGACCTTGCTGGTGGACGTATTGTGCAATCTTCTCAATCACGTTGCGGGTTGTGCGCAGGCCGTAGCTCTTGGGGTCGGCGGCGAACATCTTTGCCGCGGAGGGATCGACGAGGCCGCAGTCGATATAATCGACCAGTGTCTTCTGCGCCGACGCCTCGACCTCCTCCTTGGCGGCCATGAAGGCGTGGAAGATGTTCACCGCCGCCCAGGGATATGTCTCGTGCAATTCGCGCTTGATCACCATGCAATGGTTGATCGGATAGAGGCCGTTCTTCTGGTAGTAGCGTTTCGACTCGGCGGCCTTGTCCGGGAACAGCGGGCGGCAGACTTCCGAAATATCCGCCGTGCTGCGATCCACCAGATTTGTCTTGGTGAGATAAAGCAGCGTGCCATCGAGTTCGTTGTCGAGCAGCATCTGGCCGATGTTCTTCTCAAGCGGTATCTGCTTGATCGTCACGCCGGGCGGCGCCTGGAAGCCGGTGGAACCGCCGTGGCTGATTTCAGGCGTGCGCTCCATGTGCCATTCGATATCGCTGTCCTTGACGCCCCATTCGTCCTGCAACGCACCGCGGCCCCAGATGGCGGATGTCTGCTGATATTCCGGCACGCCGATGCGCTTGCCCTTCAGGTCTTCCGGCTTTTCTATGCCGCTGTCCTTGCGCACCCAGATGCGGGTGTGAAAGTAGTTGCGCGCCGTATAGATCGGCAGGCC
>JAPOIA010000164.1:0-6293 GCA_029979185.1 Alphaproteobacteria bacterium
AGGTAACAAACATCGGCAGGCCGAACAACGCGTTGGAATCGAGATACAGATAGGTCGTAAGCCGGTCCCATTTGGTTGCCGGTACATTCAGAACACCAGGAAAATAGGCAGAGAACAGCGCGTAGAAAATGAATACGCTGGCCACGATCACCAGCGCCCAGCCCATCGACCGGCGTGTGGCCTCAAGGACTAGAAATACGGCGATTAGCCCGAAGGTTACCCGTTGCCAGTTGACAACACCCAGATCGTCGAGAATTTCCGGATAATAGAGAATGACAAATCCGCCGGAAACAAGCACACCAAGCACCGCAAGCCAGTCGTACCATGGCGGCGAACCGCGCTTCTCGCCTGCATAGGCCTTCACGCCAATAAAGATTGGCGCCATGCCCAGCACATAGAACAGCCCAAGGTACTGTTCCTTGTAAATCTGCAGGTTGAAATAGTGATGGACTTCCGTTGCCCAGGTAACGCCGATAAGCGTGAAGGCCAGCAGCAGGAAATATTGAAGCCTCTCGAAGAATGGAGAAAGTACGCGGAATTTGTCCGCCATCTCCAGCATCTTGAGTTCCGCATTGCTGGGGGCGCCCGCAGCACCGGTTTCGCTTGTCATAGCCGTTCCCGAAGTTTCTTGTCCGAAGTTTCTTTCCACGCATTCCGCGCGTCAGCCGGAAGGGCCTCAGGGGCCCGTTCATCGCGCCGGACCATAGTGGAGGACCCCGGGAAAGGTCAATCGGAGCACGATACAAGCGGCGGTTTGGCGCCCTTATTTCGGTGCAGCGGCCTGTACGCCGAAACCGGGCCAGGCGGCGGGGGCTGAAGCCTTCTGCGCCGCTTCCAGTCCCGGCAGGGATGCATCCCACTGCAGGGCAATCATCCTGCGGTTATTGAACTGCGCCGCTTCGTCAGAAGCGAGCCAGACGATGGGCGGCCCCATCACCGGCGGCTGGATGATCTTGGCCCTGTCCATTCGCGTATTCGCCGGTAGCAAGCCGGTGTTTGCCGGACCGCCCGGCACCAGGATGTTGAGCCGTACCGGCGTCTCGGCCAACAGGCCGGCGAGACTTGCACTTACCGCTTCCAGAGCGGCCTTCGATTGGCCATAGGCCCACACGCCGGAAAACAGCATGGTGTCGAACGATGTGGTGACATTGACGATGCGGCCGCGGCCCTGCCGCAGAAAGTGGCGAACTGCGGCCTGCGTGAGGATCAGTGGCGCGCGCGTATTGACATTGATGAGCGTCTCCCAGTCGTCGATATCCACATCCCAGAACATTTTGGGATTTCCGGAATAATCGGGATCGACAACCTGCTGCCCGACGCCTGCATTGTTGACCAGCATGAACAGGTCGCCGCAACGATCGACAACCTGTCCAACCAGCGCCTGGCAGGCGTCCTTGTCTGCAAGGTTGACCTCAAACGGAATGATCTCTCCGGGTTGGGTACCGACACGTGCAACAAGATCG
Organism: Alphaproteobacteria bacterium; assembly: GCA_029979185.1. Taxonomy (GTDB): domain Bacteria; phylum Pseudomonadota; class Alphaproteobacteria; order Rhizobiales; family Beijerinckiaceae; genus Terripilifer. The sequence continues at coordinate 1,464 of JAPOIA010000164.1, forward strand.
TCCAGCCGGTTGGCATCCACGTCGGCCGCGGCAACACGGTGGCCTGCTTCAGCCAGCGCCTGCGCCATCGCGCCACCGAGCCCGCCGCCTGCCCCCGTAACCAATACGACCTTGTCCGACGCCATAGCTTCCTCCACTCGTATTTGACCGCCCGATTGAACGCCCGGCAGCTTACGTCTATCCTTGCGGGAAAATCAACGCAGGACGGCTGCATTGCCGGCAACACGGGGAGGCATCATGGATCTCGCGATTGCGGGCAAGACCGCGCTTATCACCGGCGCCAGTCTCGGCATCGGAAAGGCAACAGCTGAAGAGCTTGTAAAGGCCGGCTGCAACGTGGCGCTCGTTGCGCGCAACAGGGATCGCCTCGAGGCCGTTGCCTCCAGCCTGCGCAAGCCCGGCGGACCGCACATTGCCGCAATATCCGCGGACCTGTACCAGTCAGAACATGTATCGCGCGCGATCGCCGATGCACGCAAGGCGCTTGGGCAGATTGACATCCTGGTCAACAATGCCGGCGCAACGCCTGCCGGCGGATTGACCGACCTCGATGACAGCGTCTGGCAGAAATCCTTCGACCTGAAACTGATGGGTTATGTACGCTGCGCTCGCGAACTGATGCCGGAGATGTGCGCCCACAAATGGGGCCGCATCGTCAACGTGGTGGGCCTCGGCGCCTATCAATCCAATCCACGCTATCTCACCGGCGGAGCGATCAATGCAGCCTGCCTTGCGATCACCAAATCGCTTGCCAAGGAGGCCGCCCCTCATTTGGTATCTGTCAATGCAGTCAATCCCGGCCCCGTCGATACGCCCCGCTGGCGCGATCTTCTTGTTCAGCGCGCGGAAAAGTCCGGTAGAACAATTGAAGAGGAAGAGAAGATTTCCGTGGGCGGCGTTCCAATGGGCCGCCCGGCCCTCCCACAGGAAGTGGCGTCTCTCATCGCTTTTCTATGCTCTCAACAAGCCGGGTACATCAGCGGTGCCCTTGTGAACATCGACGGAGCCTCCAGCAACGGCTTCTGATCGGGCTTCCGGTTGCAGCCGGGCGGTGCTTGTGCAATCCTTCTGGAAAATTTGCGACCGGCCATAAGGCTGGCGCAGATCGATCCGCAGTCTTCACAGGGAGGAAACCATGACGAAGACTTTCACCAGGGCTATGCCTCTGTTTGCGGCCGTTGCCGTTTGTATCGCAGGTTTTGCAAATGCGGCGGAAATCAAGCTACCGCAAACCATCTCCATCTCCGCCTACAATCTCGGTACGGGATCCTACAACGAAACCGTCGGCATCGGCGCTGCGGTCAAGAAGAAATACGGCAAGGACTTTCGTGTCATCCCGGCCAATAACGATATCTCGCGCATGACGCCACTGCGCAGCGGCCAGGTGCAGGTATCCTCGATGGGCTCCGGCGTGTTCTTCGCCCAGGAAGGTCTGTTCGAGTTCGGCGATGCGAAATGGGGACCGCAGGCTTTCCATGTCATCGCTGTCAATCTGCCGAACGCCAGCGGCGGCTTCTACGTTTCCGCGAAGTCCGGCATCAACAATATCTCCGACCTGAAGGGCAAGCGCGTGCCGCGTGTGCGCAATGCGCCGTCTCTGTCGGAGCTGGCGCGCGCCTATCTCGCCTTCGGCGGACTGAAATGGAGCGACGTCAAGGTCGTGGAAGTGGCCGGTTTCGGACCGATGTTGCGCGCCTTCATGCAGGGACAGCTGGATGTAGCCATCGCAACGACCCTGTCAACGGTTCCCAAGCGCGCACATGCCTCGCCCGTTGGTCCGATCAAGTGGCTGCCGATGCCGCATGACGACAAGTCCGGCTGGCAACGTATGACGGACATCGTTCCGTTCAACATTCCGATTACCGTGGATTCGGGCGTGGCGATAACCAAAGTGAATCCGCTGCAGGGCGGCCACTACCCGCTACCGGTCATCATCGCCTATCCAGAAAAGACCAGCGACGACTTCGCTTACAATCTTGCAAAGGCAATCGTCGAGCTCTATCCGGAATACAAGGATTCCACTCCGTCTTCGCATGGGTACCAGCCGACCAAGGATCACTTCATGACGATCCATCCCTATCACGCGGGTGCGATAAAATATTACAAGGAGATCGGACTGTGGGGCGCCGATGAAGAAAAGCGCCAGCAGGCAAACCTGAAGCGTCAGAAAGTGCTTTCGGATGCCTTCGCCACCTTCAAGAAATCATCCAAGGCCAGCGGCAAGGAATTCCGCGCCGGCTGGCTGAAGGCGCGCTCGGGCGCCCTGAAGAAGGCCGGCCTTGCCACCTTCACCGACTGACGCGGTGCGTGAATGACGCAAGCCCCGACGCAGGATAGTGAACGCCCGGCCTCTGCCGAGGTCAGGCGTTACCGACATCTCAATCCGGTCTGGACGGGGCTCATCGCTCTGACCACCGTGGTCTGCATCGCACTTGCCATAAACCAGCTATTGAACCTGCAGTTCTTCGCCGGTGTCGTCCTGATCGAGTCACGTTACCTGTTCCTGCTGATAGCGGCCTTGTTGCCCTTCGTGTTCATTGTCTTTCCTGCCAGTGGCAAGAGCCCCTACGACCGTGTGCCCTGGTATGACGGCGTTCTCTTTGTCCTGGCGCTCGGCGCGTTCCTCGCCTACGCCTGGTACGCGGAACAGATGGCCGACGAGGCCTGGCAGTTCTCGCCACCTGACTACATAGTGCCTGTCACCCTGCTGGTTTGGCTGTTGTTGCTCGAGGCAGTGCGACGGGCCGGCGGTTTTGCCATCTTCGTGGTCGTCCTCGTCATCTCGCTTTATCCGCTATATGCCGGCTCCATGCCCTTTCCATTCAAGGGCCTTGCATTCAGCTTTCCGAATACAGCCGCCTATCATTCACTGAGCGAGGAAAGCCTGCTCGGAGTGCCTATGAAGGCCTTCGCCAATATAGTGATGGGCTTTCTGGTATTCGGCGCCGCCCTGCAGCACACGGGCGCGGGCAAATTCTTCATGGATTTTGCCTTCGCCCTGCTCGGCCATGTTCGCGGCGGACCTGCGAAAGTCGCGATCTTTTCAAGCGGCCTGCTTGGTTCGGTCAGCGGCAGCGTGACGACGAATATTCTGACAACAGGCGCCCTCACAATCCCGGCCATGAAGCGCCTGGGGTTTTCCGCCCGATATGCAGGCGGCGTCGAGGCTTGCGCTTCTACAGGCGGCGTCCTGATGCCGCCGATCATGGGAGCGACGGCATTCGTCATGGCGACGTTTCTGAACGTCGAATATCTTGATGTCGCAATTGCAGCGGCTATACCCTCGCTGCTGTATTTCTTCGGCCTGTTTGTCGCCATCGACGCCTATTCGGCCCGCCACGGCCTGCGCGGGATGTCCAGGGACGAATTGCCAAAGCTGAAACGCGCGATACTGGACGGCTGGCAATATATCTTCGTCTTCGCCTTCCTCATCTACATGCTGGCGATCCTGCAACAGGAAATCCTTGCTCCTTATATTGCCACCGTTGTTCTCATCGTCATCAACCAGATGCGCAAGCATTCGCGATGGGGCTGGAGCGACGTAACAGGCTTCATCCATACAACCGGCATTCTGTTCATCGAACTGATCGGCATACTGGCCGGCATAGGCCTTGTCGTCGGCGCACTGATCATGACCGGCATGGCCGGAACCTTCACCAACGATCTTATCGTGCTCGCGGGCAATAACGGCTTTGTCCTTCTCCTGACCGGCGCGCTGGCATCTTTCATTCTCGGCATGGGTCTGACCATAACTGCAGCCTATATACTGCTCGCCGTGGTGCTGGCTCCCGGCGTCGTGAAGCTCGGCTTCGATCCGATGGCCGTCCACCTGTTCCTGATGTATTGGGGAATGCTGTCTTTCATCACGCCGCCGGTCGCCGTTGGCGCCTATGTGGCTGCATCGCTGGCGAAGACTGACGGCATGGGCACGGGCTTTGAGGCGATGCGCCTCGGCGCCATCATCTACTTCATCCCGTTCTTCTTCGTACTCAATCCGGCACTGATTTTTCATGGCAGCTGGGGCGAAATTTTCTTCGTCACCCTGACAGCCTTCATCGGCGTTGTACTGATCGCGGCCTCCCTGCAGGGATACCTGATCGGCGTGGGAACACTGGCCGGCAGCGCCTTGAGCTGGATTGCCCGTGTCGTCCTGTTGATAGCCGGTTTCCTGTTCGCCTTGCCCGGCGGAAAGCACACCGGTATCCCACAATTCGAATTGACAATTGCAGCCATCGTTACGGCAGCAATCGGAATAGTGGCAGGATTTGCCCACGTGCGAAGATATGGCGGAACCGTAGACACCGTTGCTCAACCATGAGCGGCAGTCAAAGCCTGCTTGCCAGCGTATGGTCCAGCCCCTTGGTCAGCGCGTAAACGCTGCGGCTGGCTGGAACCACTTCTCCCAGCCGGTCCGCCAGTTCAATGACACAGCCTAGAATACCTTCTGTTTCGAGCCTGCGGCCGGCCTGCAGGTCTGCCAGCATCGATGTGCGGAAGTCGCCCAACACCTCTGTGATCTTGATCCGCTCCTCGACACCCATCTGCAGATCAAGACCGATTTTCCGCCCAAGCTGATCGAACTCTTCCATCATCGCGACGATCAACGCCCTCATTTCCGGCATGGCGTGCATTGGTCCGGTCGTCATCCGGGTAAGTGCGCTGATCGGATTGACGCTCATATTACCCCAGAGCTTCGCCCATATCTCGGTATGTATATTGTCTACGACAGGTGCGGACACCCCGCCTGCTTCACAGAAACGCGCCAGTTCGCTGGCCACACCGCTTGCGGCGCCATCCGGTTCGCCGATCAGAAATCGATCCGCCTTGGCG
>JAPOIA010000164.1:6303-6556 GCA_029979185.1 Alphaproteobacteria bacterium
CCGGATAACGCCCGGCTCCACGGCTGCGCAGGATGCATGTACCACCGAACCGAGCGGCTCAATCGCCGCCAGCAGCTTCCGCGCCTTGTCATCTGGATCGATTGTCTTCAGCGATTTGTCTGCGAACGGCGTATCGAGCCGGTCCAGAAACCAGTAAGGCAAGCCGTTGACCACAGCGCTGACACGCGGCCGGCTCGCAAACACAGGTGCAATCGTTTGGCAGATGGCGCCGAAGTCCTGCGCCTTGACGCAA
>JAPOIA010000165.1 GCA_029979185.1 Alphaproteobacteria bacterium
TGCTCATTGCATTCTCACAATATTCTTCCGGACTTCAGCAAAGTGGCCCGTACAAGGATTCTATCGCAGATTGTAGAGCGCCTTCGCGTTTCCAGTGAAAATCTGCTGTGCGACATCCGGCTTGAGTCCCAGCTTGTTCACCACGAACTTCGGATCGTCGAAATCCCAATGGGGATAGTCGGTCGAGAACATGATCCTGTCAGTGCCGATATCCTGGAAGACGGCGGGCAGATCCTCCGCACGCTCCGGCTCGTCGAGCGGTTGCGTCGTGAACCAGAAATGCTTGCTGACATATTCCGACGGGGCCTTCTTGATATGCGGGAGTTCGGCACGAAAGTGATGCCAGTGCTTGTCGAGCCGCCAGCGCAAGGCCTGCGCCCAGACAACTCCGCCTTCCACCAAAACAACGCGAAGGTCCGGAAAACGTTCGAACACGCCTTCGAACACCATGCTGGTAATCAGGTTCTGCATGCCCTGGACGTTCGAATGATGCTCTTCGATATACCAGGAGGGAAAACCACTGGCAGTCGAGCCATAACCGTTGATTCCGCTCACATGCAATACGAGCGGCAGATTGTGATCCACTGCAGCCTGATAGATCGGCCAGTAGCGGCGGCGGCCCAGCGGCTCGATCGTGCGCGGCGGCAGCATGATCTGCAGGAAGTTCTTGTCTTTTGCCCGCAGCTTTATTTCGGCAATGGCGGACTCCGGATCGTCCTGGGCAACGACGATGGAAGCGCGCAGGCGCTTGTCGCGATCAGTCCAGTAGGCTATCTGCCATTCGTTGACGGCATGCGCGAGGGCCGCGCCGAAATCGAGATTGCGCTGGTTGCCCGGTCCGCGGTTGAGCGGCATCAGCATGCCGTATTCGACATTGTTGGGATCGAGATGCTGTTCCTGCATGAATGCAAGATCGGAACCGGGCGGCCCTTTCGGCGGATAGGAGTCGTTACGGGCGACATCCGGCGCCATGCGCGGATGAGACAGCGTGTCGGCCAGCGCCTGCCGGTAGAATCCGCCCCAGGTATTGGCGTATTCCTGCCACTGCTTCGGCAGGAATTGCGCAAGCTCATCACGAGTCTGAAACTGCGGATGGATATCGCAATCGATGACCGGAAAGCGGCTTCCGGCCTTCGGAAGCGCGCTGTTGCCGGGGCGGGTCTCGATGGTCAGGCTCATTGTTGCGCCTCCTCAAGAGCGGATATTTGCAATCTTTGATAGGTTGCCAGCGGGTTGTCGAATAGGATCTTGCGCGCCAGTTCCGAATCTCCCGGAAGCGGCATGGCATCGGTCCCTTCGAAATGCCAGTGCGGGAAATCCGTCGAGAACAGAAGCATGTCCGAAGAGCCCATCTGGTCCACCCAGTATTGCAGGCCTTCGGCCAGGTCTGGTGCGTCGAAAGGCTGGATCGTCATGCGGATATGTTCGCGCACAATATCGGCCGGCAGCTGTTTCACCCAGGGCGTTTCGGGGCGCACGCCGCGCCATGTCTTGTTGAAACGCCACAGGCAGGCGGGCAGCCAGGTCACGCCGGATTCCATGAACACGACTTTCAGGTCGGGAAACTTCTGGAACACGCCCTCGGACACCAGGCTCAGCACCTGGCTCTCGAAGGCAAAGGCTTGGGCCATGTAATCCTCAACCTGATAGGAGCCGTAAGCCGTTGCGGCCGGGTGGTGATACAGCGTCCCGGCATGCACACCTATCGTCATATTGTTGCGAACGGCCGCGTCATAGATCGGCCATTGACTGCGCTTGCCGAGCAATTCCTTGTTACCAGCCAGCATCAGGACCTGCACGAAGCGGGTATCTCCAGCCAGACGCTCAATCTCCTCCACAGCCTGCGCAGGCGAATTCTGCGGCACAAGAATGGAAGCGTGCAGCCGCGGCTCCTTGTCGAGCCAGTGTTCGCGAACCCAGTCGTTGACCGCGCTGCAGATGGCGGCGGCCATGTCGGTGCTGTGCAGGGCTATTCCGCCGTGAATGCAGTTGGCGATCGCCACGCTGGTTCCAAAGGTGTCCAGTGCCTTGCTTTGCAACAGCGATAGATCGCTTCCGGGCCGGCCCTCCCCAGGCCGCCAATCCGGCCGCGCCGAAACCGGCGCATCGGGAGAATCTCCGGTCAGGTTGAAGCTGGTCCGGTCGATAGCGCGCGAGACAAAGGAATCGTACCAATATGCATCAAGGTACGGCATCAAGGAGCGCATCGACGGCACGGCAACATGAACGTCGCAGTCGATAGCCGGAGGACCAAACAGACTGGGCTTTGCGCGGGCTACTTGAAGGACCGGGTGACCGGGATGAGGCATCGTGCAATTCCATCATCGTGTGTAGCTGCTTTTGCAACTTTGCAGGAATCAAGCATACTGCCAGCAAAGGCCCCGCGGCAATCGGACAAATCGCGCGGCGTGGGCAAGAGCTGAAAACATGGCGAAGACATATGTGATACATGGGGCGCTGCGCTCCTCGGCCACCTATAGGGTGCGTATCGCGCTGCATCTCAAGGGGTTGCCGTACAGCGAAATCTTTCTTGATCTTGGCAGGGGCGAACATGATGCCGGCAGCTACCGTGAAATCAATCCGCAAGGCCTGGTGCCAGCGCTGGTTGCACCCGATGGGACAATTGTAACCCAATCGCTGGCAATTCTCGATTATCTCGATGAGTCACATCCGGAGAAATTATTGCTGCCTGAAGACCGGGCAGGCCGGGCGCGCGTGCGCTCGCTGGCGCAGATCATCGCCTGCGACATCCATCCGGTAAACAATATGCGGGTGCGCAACCATATCCGCGACCTGTTTCCCGGCGACGATGGCGCACAGGGACGCTGGATGGCCAAGTGGAGCAAGGCCGGCTTCGATGCACTCGAGGCCCGGCTGACGCAAGAAACGGATACAGGGGTATTCTGCCATGGCGACAGGCCGGGATATGCCGACGCATGCCTTGTCCCGCAGGTTTACAACGCCGGCATGACCGGGTTCGATCTTGCGCCCTATTCGCGGGTGCGTGCGATTGCAGACGCCTGCGCCACCCTTCCGGCATTCCGGGCAGCGCATCCAGACAATCAGACATTCAAATGAAGATCACGCAACGTATTGCGCTGCAAGATATTCGCGGACGTGCCCGGCGATAATATCGGGCTTTTCGACCTGCAGCATGTGCCCGGTCCCGGGGACGATAATGTGCGGAAGTCCATGTTCCTTTGCCGCCACAGGACCGACCAGCGCCGGCGGCATGGGCCGGCCGTGGTGCGGATCAGCGCCGATTATCAGGGTCGGCTGGCGCAGGGCCGACAGCGCCTCGTAGGAATTGAAGTTGGCGTTGTCGTGGTAGATCCGCGCTTCATATTCGCCGGGGCACGACAGCATGTAGCCACCAGCCGGATCGGGCCGGGTTACAGCTTTTGCCATATCCATATCGGCACCTTCCACCCATTCGCGACCGATCTGGGCACGGTAAATGGTGGCCTGTTCAGACGGATCATTGAAGTGTTCAGGACGCTTGCGGGCAAAATCGGACAGGATTTCGTCTATCCGCTGGCCCTTGGCGCGCAGTTCATTGCCTTCCGGCGCAATCAGGGGCGGGTCAAACAGTATAAGCGCATCCCATTGCGCCTGATAGTCCAGGCTGGCGCGGATCGACGCGATCGAAGACACCGAATGAAACAGCCCGGCCGTAAACCGCGGCCCGAATGTCTCCCGCACCACCTTCTGGACCACCTGATGATCGCCGGCCATCGCTGCCACGCTATGGGTGTCGATTGGTCCCAACGGATTGCGGCCATGATTGCGCTGATCGAACAACACAAGCTCGAAGTCGTCAGCGAACAGTTTCCAGAGCGCGCGGTAGCCGTCGATGGCAAAGCCATTGCCGTGGCTCAAAAGCAGCCGCGGCTTGTCCGGATTGGCGTGGCGGCGAATGACCAGGCCGGCCCCGCCTTCAATCGGCACTTCGATGATTTCTTCCATGGCCAGTCCGGACATCGGCACCACGCTTGTCGAGAGAGCGGATTTGCGAGGCTTGTAAAGCTGCCACGCCGACGCCTCCGGAATGGATGCGCCCGCGCCGGTTGTCCGCATATCCTGACTGTGTGTCAACCATCTGCCGGCTGGTGCAGCTCGTCCAGACAAGGGGGAAGCGTAAATACGGCATTTACACCGATTGGCGTTTTTATTCGAAAGATCGGCACATTAGCCTGTCCATGCGAAAGGATTGACCGTATCTTAAACTCTGCAGAACATGCCGTCTGCAGGAGAGAATCACGAATGCCGGAACAGGATGGCAATATTGCGCAGGCTGTGCTGGCTGCGATAAGGGACGGAGAGATCGAAGTCCACTATCAGCCCCAGATGACTGCGGATGGCGAACGCATGGTCGGTGTGGAATCGCTGGTGCGCTGGCGCGGCCCGGACGGAAAAATGATAAGTCCCGGCAATTTCATCCCCGCTATCGAGAACGACGCCGAAACCATTTGCGCACTTGGCCTGTATGTACTGCGGCAAGCTTGTGAAGACGCAAAGGCATGGCCGGAAATTACGGTCGCGGTCAATGTCGTGCCCATTCAATTCACCGCTCCGGGTTTTGTGGGATCGGTAAGGCAGACGGTTCTGGCTGCCGGCCTGCCGCCGCAGCGTCTTGAACTGGAAATTCTCGAAACGTCATGGTTCGAGGATCCGCAGAAGGCGGTACAGATCATCGCGGAACTGCGCGCCTTGGGAATATCCATCGCGATGGACGATTTCGGCACCGGATACGCCAGCCTGGGCGCCCTGATGCAACTTCCCCTCGACAAATTGAAGATCGACAGTTCGTTTGTTGAGCGCTCGCACGAACTGCGCTCGGCCTCCATCGTGCATTCAATCATTGCTCTGGCACGCTCGATCGGTCTGCGCGTAACAGCCGAGGGCGTGGAAACCCGCGAGCAACAGCGCTTCCTGCGCACGGCCGGCTGCCACAGTCTGCAAGGGCACTTCTTCTCGGAGGCTGTGCCGGCTGCGGAAATTTCGGTCATGCTGGCAGGCGAAGGAAAGAATATCCGCCGCGATTGACCACGGCTGCGGTGTTCGACAGGCTTGAAAGCGTTATATTGGCGCAACGCCCGATTTCGAACCGAGCTCATGACCGATTCCAAAAGCAGCAGGCCCACTGCAAAAAGGCCACCGCCACCAATTCCCGTATCCATTCTCACGGGCTTTCTCGGCGCTGGAAAAACCACCCTGCTGAACGAACTGCTGCAGGATCCGGGACTTGCCGGAACGCTGGTTTTGATCAACGAATTCGGCGAGATCGGCCTCGATCATCTTTTTGTTGAAGCCATCGACCGGGACATGATGCTGATGGCGTCCGGCTGTTTGTGCTGCACGATCCGGGGCGAACTCATCGATACACTGGAAGATATCCTGCGCCGCCGCGACAATAACCGAATAGCTGCGTTCAACCGTGTGCTGATCGAAACTACCGGCCTTGCCGATCCGGCCCCGGTGATGCAGACCTTCATGCAGCACCCCTATCTGTCGATGCGCTTCTATCCGGAAACGCTGGTGACCGTGGTGGATGCGCTGACGGGCGCAACGAGCCTCGACACTCATCCGGAAGCCGTAAAGCAGGCCGCCATGGCCGACCGTATCGTGATCTCAAAGGTGGACATGGCCGAGGGAAGTGGAGCCGGCACAGAACTGGAAGCCCTGCACCAGAGGCTCGCCGATCTCAATCCGGGCGCCGAATTGATCGAAAAACGTCCGGGAACCATCAGCGCCGCGACGCTCTTCGATGGAAGTCTCTACGACCCGTCGGGGAAGTCGGCAGATGTCAGCCGCTGGCTGCAAGCGGAGGCCGTCGAGGCTCATGCAACCGGCCATGATCACATGCATCACGATCACGAGCATGCCCATGATCCGAACCGCCACGACGCGCATGTCCGGGCCTGCTGCCTGCGCGCCGCAACTCCCCTGAACCCGGCCAATTTTGAACTTTTCATAGAAATGGTGCGCAAGGTCCACGGACAGCACCTTTTGCGCGTGAAAGGCATTGTCGCTCTCGCGGACGATCCCGGCAGGCCGCTGGTAATCCACGGCGTGCAGCACATCTTTCATCCCCCGGTCAGGCTGCAGCAATGGCCAACCGCTGATCGCACGACCCGGCTGGTGTGCATCCTGCATGACCTTGATCCGGCCCATATCGCCGGTTTGTGGGACGCATTTAATGGCGGGATCGCAATCGACCGGCCCGATGCTGCCGGCCTTGCCGACAATCCCCTGAAGCCGAATAGCGGCGGGCTATTGGCCTGATCGCGCCTCTCCCGGCCAGCCCGGGAGCACCCCAGACGCTCCTCCGGGGATGGCGTGAATCTTGAACCCATCCAATCAGCAAAGCAGCTTTCAGGACAGGTGTGCCATTCAGGTACATTTGCCTGGTGCCGCATATCACATGTGTCCCGCGACAGGTCGAGCCGGGATACGGAGTTTCGGATGCGTTCCAGATCCGCCACGGGAACAGAAGATCGCCTGTACCCAGGTCCTGCGCAGTGGCTG
>JAPOIA010000166.1 GCA_029979185.1 Alphaproteobacteria bacterium
CTTTCAGTTACTATAATAACCTTTGAACCTTTTCTCGTTGCGTTTTTCAAAATTACTTTAACTTTGTTAATCATTCGTGCAATCGGCGTGCTCGTCCTGTTAAATACTTCGGCGTTTTTGAATTCGCCGAAGTCATATTCTGCGCGCCGCTGAGCAAGGAGCAAGGCGTATCGTTCTATCGCGAGTTGAAGGGGCGGCTCGCCGCACATGGCCGCATACCGGATCAGATGAAGATCATGCCGGGGCTCAGTCCCATAGTCGGACGCACGATGGAGGAGGCGGAGGAAAAGCAGCGCCATCTGGATGCGTTGACACATCCAATCGTTGCACGGGAAATCCTGTCCCTGATCCTCGGCGGGGCCGATCTTTCCCAATACGACATGGACGGGCCGATGCCGGAAATGCAACCGGACAAGATATCCGGACAGGGCATTTTCAATCATGTCATGGATATCGCGAGGCAGGGCAATCTTACCCTGCGCCAGACGGCGCAGGTGGTGGCGGGGGCGCGCGGCAAGTTTGTCGCCAAGGGCACGCCGGAGCACATCGCCGATGTTATGGAGGACTGGTTCATGAGCGAAGCCTGCGATGGCTTCAATGTCATGCCGCCCTATTTGCCGGGTTCGCTCGATGACTTCGTCGAACTTGTCATTCCCGAACTGCAGCGGCGGGGTCTCTTCCGTACCGAATACGAGGGCAGGACCCTGCGTGATAACCTCGGGCTGCAGCGGCCTGTCAGCCGCTACGCCTGAATTTGCCCGGGCCTTATTATCCATTCGTGCGCAGAAAGATCACTTCTTTGCGGTGAATACCGCGGCACGTTTCACGATGTCGGTTGGCGCTGCATAGGCGCGGTTCACCAGGGCCGCAGCTTCGCCTGCTGTCAGCGGATTGACGAACTGCTTGGCGCGCTTTGCATCGGCAAGATAGGCTGGGTCCTTCAAGGTCGCCAGGAAGCCATCCTGCAGCGCGCGCAACCGTTCCGAGGGAACGGCGGGCGGAGCGACGATGGGACGGCCGAATTCCTGCTGAATAGCCAGCAGTTCAAAGACCTTTCTGTCGTCGGGCTTTTTTATCAGATCGATCGCCAGCGGCACCCCCTTCAGGACCGAACTTTCCTGCAATCCGAGCTGGGCGATGAAGTGCACCTTCTTTTCTGTAATCCAGTGCGGTGTGGAGGCCATGTGCGTTTCCCAGGCGATGCCGCACACGCCGTCTATTTCCCCCTTCTCGATCGCCAGCCGCAGGCCGGAAGTGCGATAGCCTGTGATGATCTTGAATTTTGTGCCCAGGAAGGCGTTCATGAGCTTGGCGAAGATCACCGGATTTGCGCCGTTGCCGGTTGCTCCCATCAGCGCTTGCGTAGTTCGCGCCTGCTCCAGCGTCGTCACCTTGCTTTTCATGGTCAGGCAGGTGCCGGTCTGCTTGCCGATACTGCCGATCCAGTTCAGTTTGCGCGTATCGAACTTGGCGTTCGGATGCCCGAATAGCGGTGTCAGCGGTGCGGTGTTGAAAGCCGCGAGCATGGCGGTGCCGTCGCGCGGTGCGGAATTTGCGAGAAAATTCATCGCAACGATACCCGAGGCTCCGGGCATGTTTTTCACAACGAAGGCCGGTTTGCCTGGGATGTGGCTGGTGTAATGTTTGACCAGTACGCGTGCATACTGGTCGAAGCCGCCGCCGGCGCCTGAAGCAACCAGCATGGTGATGGTCCTGGACTTGAAAAAATCTGCTGCTGTTTCGGCATGGCTTGCGGTTGCAAGGGGCAGGGCTGCGAGGAAACAGGCGATGCCCAAATGAAGTGATCCCGTTTTCATTTCAATTGCCTCCCGGATATCGTCTCAAATTGTGGCAAGTGTTGCGCAGAAGTTTCCGCAGGACAAGTGCCGGTTATGGAGCGAGTTGGGTAGCCGTTGGTCCGGCAGCCGCCGGGTGCGAGGTTTCTCCCGCTCGTCAAGAAATCGATTTGTATTTGATGGAAAGCACGCGATACTTGCTGGTGTGGCAGCATTCGAGGAGGCGGGATGGTGATTGCGCAGCTTCTTAAACGGGTAGGCTGCGCCATGCGGCTGTGCCTTGCCGGGCTTGCTGGCCTTGCGTATATGTCAGGTCTGGCGGCGATCCTGGCATTTCCGGCGGCAGCACAGGAGCGTTCCTGCGGGCTGGGGCATCCCTGCTCGCTGGCCGGACCGGATGGCGGAACTTATTATCTTGCCTTTCCCGCGAACTGGGACGGGAAGGAGCCGTTGAAGCCATTTGTCTTTTTTCATGGCCACAATGGTTCGGGGGCTGGTGAAATTCGCAATCGCATACTTGTGCGAGGCGTAACTTCGCGCGGTTATCTCATGATCGCTCCCGACGGGCCTCTGTTCGATTTTCGCGGCCGTTCGGTTCGCGGCTGGGCGGCGCGCGCGGAAGGCGCCAATCCGCGCGGCAAACGCAACGACATTCGCTTTGTCGAGCGGGTGCTGGCGGATGTCGCGAAACGGTTTCCTGTCGCGCCGAACGAGACTGTAGTTTCGGGCTTTTCCTCCGGCGGGTCGATGGCCTGATATTTCAGCTGCTATTCGAAGATGAAACTTGCCGGTGTCTATGCCGTGTCCGGTGGGCTGCGCCGTCCGCTCCCTGCATCCGGTACAACGCGGGCGGACGGTTCCATCGCCACAAAATGTCCGGGCGGTCCGCGCAAGCTCGTTCACTTGCACGGCTATGCGGACCGGACGGTGCCTCTGGAAGGACGCGGCATAGGCAACTGGCACCAGGGCGATGTCTTCGAGGGGCTGGCGGTTCAGCGCGCGACAAACCTGTGCGGTTCGCGGCCCGACGAAATCACCGGGAGCGGGACGTTCTGGTGCCGAGCCTGGGCCGATTGCGGCAGCGGCAAGCCGGTGCGGTTTTGTCTGCATGCCGGTGGCCACGGCATTCCGCACGGCTGGGTGGCGCTGGGCCTTGACTGGCTTGCGGGCCCGCATTTGATCAGCGGCCGGTAACAGCTCCTTTTCTATACGCCTTCAATTACGTATCCGCTGCCCTGTCGTTTCACGTAGCCGAAGCCGGGAAAATCCAGATGCATGCCGGCGATGCGCGAGCGGTCCGCTGCCGTCTGGTCGAGCAGGCGCTTTCGTGAGGCGATGGCCTGCGCCGGATCGACGTCGAACTGGAATGCGATGTCAGGGTTCTGCAACTGCAGAAAGGCCATGTGGATCGTGTCGCCCCAGATCATCAGGCTGTCGCCGTCGCCCTCGATGGTCCATGCCGTATGGCCGGGCGTATGTCCCGGCGATTTTTGCGCAATGATTCCGGGCAGGAACTCGCCGTCGCTGATGCGCGTTGTCTGCTTGCTGTAGGGCGCGAAGGCGGCGCGTGCACGCTGCATGTTGCCGCGCTGGCGCTCGTGATGTGCTTCGCCAAGATCGCGTTCGACCCAGAACCTGTATTCTTCATCCTGGACGACGACCTCAGCTTTTGGGAACCAGGGCGTGCCATCGCTGTCGATCAGGCCGTTTGAGTGGTCTGGATGGATGTGGGTAAGCAGGATATGGCTGATCGAATCCGGTGCGATTCCCGCGTTCGCAAGATTTTCCGGCAGTTTGCCGAGCGAGGGGCCCATCGTATCGCCGGTTCCGGCATCCACGAGCGCGCGAATGCCCTTTCCTTCGATCAGGAAGGCGTTGACCGCGAGCCAGACCGGATCGGTGAGGCTCTTGCCGCTGATTTTCTGCGTCATCTGCTTGTCGACGCCGACGGTGGTATCGATCGTCGTCTGAAAGATGCCGTCGCTGAATGCCGTGACGGTATAGTCGCCGATTGTCAGTGAAGGCCCACTCATGGTGAATCTCGCATTGACGTTGAGGGCGTTGACTTTGAGGAGAGGCCGCCCGGCGATCAGGCAGGGCGGTCATTATTTTAAGAACGCCTCAGTCGCGCCGGCCAGAAGTGTGGCCGCGGTCGCCATCGCCGGGAGCACCGACATCGACGCGGGCATCGATAACATAGATGCCGCCGGCGCGCACGACCTTCTCGCCGCGCTCGAGGGCGGCCGCGAAATCGGTTGCGTTCATTACCGGGCCTTCGCCGTCCAGTCCTTGCGCCTTCGCCATGGCGACAAGGTCGATGGCCGGCCGGATCATTTCCTGCCCGACGAACTTGTTCTCCACGGGCCGGTCGCGGACGTTGGCCATGCGTTCCTGGTGAGCGACGTCGTTATAGTAGACCTGGTTGTTGGCTATCACGACAAGCAGCGGGATACCCATATGCGCGGCCGTCCAGAAAGCGTTGACACCCATGCAATAGTCGCCGTCGCCGAGGATGGTCATGGGGAAGCGCCCGGACCCCATTACCGCCAGCGCGGTACCAATGGAGATGGCAGGGCCTGAACCGACGCCGCCACCGCCGTCATTGCCCATGAAGTCGAGCGGATGTTCGAAGGTGCAGGTCTCCGCCGGCCAGCCCAGCGCATAACTCGCCATAGTAACGTCGCGGCCGACGCGGAAGTCGCGTACGACAAGGGCGAGGTCCTTCAGACCCATGACGCCTTCGGGGCGCGGTTTCGGCAGGTCCGGGCGTTTGCGGACAGGCCATTTCGGTTCGGCCTTGTCCGTGTTTCCGCGCAGGCGGTTGACCGCCTCAATCAGCGGGCGCACGAGCTGGTCCGGCGTCGACAGGATTTTCAGATCCGCCGGTGGCATGCCGAAATAGTCCATGCTCCAGCCCTTGTGCAGGTAGTCGTCGACGCTGCACTGGATAACCTTCGCTTCCACCCGGACGTCCTTGCCGAGTGTCAGCGCGAAATGACCCTTCAGGTCGATCCAGTCGAGAGACAGGATAACATCGGCTTCTTTTGTAATCGCCGACGATTCCGGCGAGGGCCGGAAACGAGGCTCGACCAGATGCAGCGGATGTTCGGTCGGGAAGGTTGAACCGGCTTTCATGTCGGTCAGTACCGCTGCACCAAGCGCTTCGGCGAGCGCGATGCGGGCGTTCCAGTCATCCATCTGGCGCGATACGCGGCCCATGAGGATGAGCGGCTTCTTTGCGTTGACGAGCAGCCGTGCGGCTTCTTCCACAGCGTCCTGCGCGGGGGCTGGCGGCTTGCCGGGCTGATAACGGTCCACATCCGGAAAGTCGATTTCCTTTTGCAGCTTTGCTTCCTGCAGGCCGGTATCAAGGCAGATGTAGACCGGGCCCTTCGGTTCGGTGGCGGCGATCTGGCGCCCGCGCATCAGCGATTCTACTGCGGCAGCCGCGGAGCGCGGTTCATCATCCCATTTCGTATAGTCGCGCACCAGCGCGCCCTGATCCTTGGAGGTGTGGATCCAGTCGATCCACGGGCGGCGCTCTTCGGCATCGCCCGGTCCGGTGGCGCCGAGAATGACAATCGGGTCGCGCGAGCACCATGCGTTGAAGATCGACATCGTGGCGTGCATCAGTCCGACATTTGAATGCAGGGCGACCGCCATGGGCCGCTCGGTCACTTTCGCGAAACCCTGGGCGATGCCGACCGCGTGTTCTTCATGCAGGCAGACCATCATTTGCGGGTCGCGATTGCCAAGATAGTTCACCAGGCTGTCGTGCAGGCCGCGGTAGCTTGCCCCGGGCACGAGGGCGATGTAGCGCAGGTCGAGGCGGCGCAGCATTTCCGCCATGGCATCCGATGCCCAGCCGATTTGCGCATTCGATTGCTTGACGAGCTGGTCCTTGCCGTCGAAGCGGGCGGTCGCAAGGGGCGTGTCGCCGGAAGCCGGCAAGCGGGTGTTGGAAGTCATGAGGTTTCCTGTGCGTTTCCTGTCAGACAGTTGTTATTGCCACATTTTGTGAGCCATTTTCCGGTCCGTGGCAATAGCGCTGCCGGCTGCCGCGGGAAGAGGCCGAGGAGCGTCGCTTCTGGAATATTTAATATTGACATATAATATTCAATATTATTAAATGACAGAAATTCCATTCTGTCGGGAGGACGAGCATGGTCTCAGCTGTCCGTTATGTCCGGGAAGATGCCGCAAACGACCGCTTTCTGGTGCATCGCTCGGCCTTCCTTTCTGAAGATGTGTTCGCGCTCGAACAGGAGCGTATTTTCCAGAAGTGCTGGATCTACATCGGTCATGGTTCGGAGATCCGAAATCCGGGCGAATACCAGACCCGCGATGTCGCCGGCACGCCAATGGTATTCGCGCGCGATACCGGGGGAGAAGTACGCGCCATGGTCAATGTCTGTCCGCATCGCGGCGCGCTGGTATGCCGCGAGCGCTCGGGCAACACACGCAGTTTCAGCTGTATGTATCACGGCTGGACGTTCAATACGGACGGCAGCCTGCGCGGCGTGCCTGACCCGGACGCCTATGGCCCGAAGTTCGACAAGAAGCTTTATGGGCTGCCCCAGGCGCCGCGGCTTGAATCCTATCGGGATTTTTATTTCGTGAGTTTCAATCCGGACGTCATTCCGTTGATCGACTATCTGGCGGGCGCGACAGAGTATATCGACCTCGTCGTCGACCAGTCGCCGAGCGGTCAGATGG
>JAPOIA010000167.1 GCA_029979185.1 Alphaproteobacteria bacterium
GCAATTTCGATCCGTGGAAACAATCATGCGGCCCAGGTCGGTCGCCATAGTCGGTGCATCCGAACGCGGACGCTGGCCGAGCGATATCTACGGGGCCTTGAAGGACCACGGCTATGGCGGGAAAATTCATCTGATCAATCCGCGGCAGAAGGAAGTCTATGGCCAGGCAACCGTGCCCAGCCTGCGCGAACTGCCGGAGCCGGTCGATCACGCCATCATCATCGTTCCGGGCGGCGCCGTTCCCGCAGTGCTGGAAGACGCGGCGGCTCGCGGCATCAAGACGGCGACCGTCTATGCGGCAGGGATCGGCGATGGGTCGAGTGAGGAATCGCGTCAGCGCGGCAAGGAGGTGGAGGACATTCTCTCGCGCACGGGCCTGCGCATCTGCGGGCCCAACTGCATGGGCGGATTGAGCTACCGCGAGAAATTTTTCGCATATCCAAATCCGCGGCTGGCGCTGCTGAAGCCGGGTTCGGTTGGCGGCCTGTTTCAATCCGGCGGCACGCTGCAGTTTTATGTCTCTACCGCTGGAGCGCGAGGCGTGCGCTTTTCCTACGCGATGTCCACCGGCAATGAACTTGGCCTTGATCTCGCTGACTATATCAACTTCCTCGTCGACGACGAGGAGACGAAGCAGATTGTCCTGTTCATTGAGGGCATTCGCCGGCCGAAGGTGTTTATGGCTGCTGCTGCGCGGGCGCTGGAGGCGGGTAAGCCGATCCTTGCGATCAAGACTGGCGCCACGGCGGAATCCGCCCATGCGGCCGCTTCGCACACGGGCGCCATCGCCGGCGACTACGAGGCTTATCTGGCGATGTGCGAACGCTTCGGAATCGTCAATTGCGATACGCTCGACGATCTGGTGGAGACGGCGCTTGCGTTCCAGTGCGGACGCCGGCCTAAGGGGCCGCGCGTCGGCTGGGTGACGACGTCCGGCGGCACAGTCGACCTTCTGTACGATTATGTGGCGCAGGAAAATACACCGCTGGCGGACCTGGCGCCGCAAACGCTGGAGGCGATACAACCCTTCATGCAGGAAGGTATTGTGCCGAAAAATCCGCTGGATGTCGGCATTCCCTCGACCATGAAGGCCGCTGCCGACCTGTGCGCCGTTGTCGCCAATGATCCGAATGTCGATATCCTGACGTGGGCGAACCAGTTGCCGGGCAAGGCGAGCACCTGGCCGGACGTGCATCTGCTGCGCGAAATGATGGAAGCCACCGACAAGCCTGTGATCGGCTTTGCCCGCATGGCTTACCAGATGGGAGCGGAAGCGATTGATCTGCAGGATGCGGCTGGCTTTCCGTTTCTGCAAGGCTTGCCTGCTACCTGCCGGGCGATGAATGCGCTGTGGTTCCATGCCCAGCGTGCCGGCAAGACGCCTGCGTTGCCGAGCCCGGCGCCCGAGAGCGGTCTAGATCCGGCCAATCTGGAAGCGGTGCTTGCCGGTTATGGCATCCACGGACCGAAATCCGGACATGCGGTTACTGCCGAGGAAGCGGCCAGTCTTGCTGCCGGCATCGGCTTTCCGGTGGTGCTGAAGATCCAGTCGCGGGACATTCTGCACAAGACGGAGGCGGGTGGCGTCATACTCGATCTGCGGTCAGCGGAGGCCGTGATCGACGCGGCGGAGCAACTGGTTGCTTCGGCAAAGAAGGCCTACCCGCAAGCGCATATCGATGGTTTCCTTGTGCAGGAAATGGTCTCGGGCATAGAGGCCATAGCGGGCGCCCGCAGCGACGAGCTGTACGGCGCCATGTTGCTGGTTGGCGCCGGCGGCATACTTGTCGAACTGGTGAAGGACGCGGCCCTGCGCATGCTGCCGATCGGCGATGACGAGATCGCGTCCATGATCGATGGCCTGAAACTGTCGAAACTGCTGAAAGGCTATCGCGGCAAGCCTCCGGCCGATCTGGCCGCCATGCAGGATGCCATCGCCGGGCTGGCGCGGTTCTATCTCGATCACAGGGCGAGGATCGCCGACATAGAAATCAATCCGCTGATCGTGCGGCCCCAAGGCAAGGGCGTTTGCGCCGTCGACGTGCGGGTGATCTGGCGGGAATGAATTTCCAGGATAGCATCCCGGACGCCGAGGCCAATCCGGGATCTGCGTGTGTGATTTGCTCTGCGAAAGGTCCCGGAAAATTCGCTGCTCGATTTTCCGGGATGACGCAAGCCGCTAGGCGTTACCAGGCATCAGCGCGGTGCAACCGCCGTCGACGAACAGCGCTGTGCCGACGACAAATTCCGATTCCGGATTGGCAAGATAAAGTGCTGCGCGGGCAAGGTCGTCCGGCACGCCGGGGCGGCCTGCTAGGTTCAGCACGGGGCGGGTCGGGTCGAATTCGTCCCTGCCGACGGGAGAGCCGATCTTGTTCGGCACAACTGCGTTGACCCGGATGCCGTGCGGAGCGAGCTGGATCGCCTGGCTCTTGGTCAGGTTCACGACGCCGCCCTTGGCTGCGGTATAGGCAATGGCGCGATCGCGGCCGAAATAACCGGAGGTCGAGGACACATTGACCATCGTGCCTTTTACGCCGTTGTCGATCATCCAGCGCGCTGCATGTTTTACGAACAGGAAGGGCGAGGTCAGCGTCACTGCCAATGTCTGGTTCCACTGTTCGGTAGTCAGGTCGAACATGTTCTTGTTGTCGGAGATCGCAGCGTTGTTGATCAGCACGTCGATGCGGCCGAAAGCGGCGACAACGTCGTTGACGCATTTGACGATGTCGTCTTCCTTGCCGACGTCGCAGGCAAAGCCCTTGGCCTTGCCACCGGCGGCATTGATCTCGTTGGCGACGCGGTCTGCAGCTTCCTGCACGAGGTCTGTGACAGCGATGGTTGCGCCTTCACTGGCGAACAGTTTGCAGATCGCTTCGCCGATGTTGCGGCCCGCGCCGGTAACGATGGCGACCTTGCCTTCAAGTCTCTTCATGATTTCCTCCGTTGGTATGCGATTTATTCTGCTGCTGCAGCGCGGGCAGCGGCGGTTGCGGTTTCGTTGACGCTCCAGTCCTCGCCGGATTTTTCGATGATGACGCCGTAGGCCGAGGCGGCTGCCTCGGGAGTGACATAGCCTTCGATCACATCCGATAAAACACGTTTCGGGTCGCGTTGGCGGGCAATACCGAGGCCGCCGCCGCCGGGCGTATCGAGAACGAAAGTGTCATTGGCGCGCAGCGGATAGTCGGCGTAGCGGGTCGGAAGCTGCTTTTCGCCTTCGCGCCCCTTGTTGATCACGATGTTTCCGGTACGGCCCTTGCCGCCGTCTGCCGCCCCCATTGGCGCTATGATGTGTTTCGCCGAACGAATGGAAAAGCGCGCTTCCTCAAGGTTGAGATATTCACGGCGAATGCCGAGACCGCCGCGGAACTCTCCTGCGCCGCCGGAATCGGGGATCAGTTCGAAACGCAGAACGCGGGTGGGGAATTCGCTTTCGATGATTTCCACCGGAGCAATCTTGGCGTTGGACTGGTTGACCGATGTGCCCGATGCGCCGTCCTTGCTGGCGCGCGCACCGCCGCCGCCGCCGAATATTTCGTATTGTACATAACTTTTACCGGCGTAGTTCTGGCGTCCGCCGAGAATGATCGAGCGGGAGCCGCAGCCGTCGGCCCTTGCCTTTTCCGGCACGATTTCGGTCAGTGCCGCAAACAGGCATTCGACCAGGGCATGAACGGTGGGATTGTAGGTATTGACCGGCGCGGGATAGCGCGGGTTCATCACCGAGCCTTCACGGGTCTCGATGGTGAAGGCGTTCATCAACCCGCTGTTGATGAATATATGAGGATCAATCAGTGAGATGAGGCACAGCGTGCAGGCGCCGCGGACGACCGGCGGGCGAATGTTTGCCGGACCCTTGGTCTGGTCGGCGGAACCGGAAAAGTCGAAATGAATTTTGTCGCCATGCTTTTCGATGGCGACATGGATGCGTACCGGCTTGTTAAGATCGACACCGTCGTCGTCGACAAAGCGCTCGGCCTCGAAGCGCCCGTCCTTCCATTCGGCGATGGCCGCGAGCATGCGTTGTCGAGACAGTTCCAGCAGCTGATCGAATGCAGCAAGTGCGCGGTTGTGTCCGAACTTGTTGATCAGTTCGAGCAGGCGCTGTTCGCCGAGCCGGGAAGAGCCAAGCTGGCCGCGCATGTCGCCGAGCACGAGGTCGGGCGTACGCGAATTGGCAGCGATGATGCGTTCGATATCGGTATTGCGCTGGAAGCCGCGCTGATAGCGCACGGCCGGTAACTGCAGGCCCTCGTTGAAAACTTCCTTGGCCTGGCCGGAACAGGAGCCCGGGACCGGTCCGCCGATATCGCTCTTATGGGCGATGGAGGCGCAAAAGCCGACGAGATGCCCGTCATGAAAGGCCGGGGTCAGAACCGCCATGTCGGGCGCGTGCGGGCTGCCGCCGTGATAGGGATGGTTGATGAGGAAGGCATCCCCCTCCGCAATGTCTTCGCCATAGGCATCCAGCACAGCGCGGCAGCAGGCCGGGAAGGAACCGATATGCAGCGGTAGCACCACATGCTGGGCGATGACCTCGCCACGTGCGTTGAGGATGGCGCAGGAGGCATCCTGCGATTCCCGGATAATGGTCGAGAAGCCGGTACGGAACAGGGAGTTCTGCATTTCCAGCACGATGCCTTCGAGGCTTGCGCGGATGATTTCCATATCGACCGCGCTGATGTCTGTGTTGGCGCTCATGTCAGCCGCGCTCCATGGTTATGATGATGTTGCGGTATTCGTCGATCCGGGCTGTCTGGCCCGGGAAGATGACGGTCGTGCAGTCGAGCTGGTCGACGACAGCGGGACCGGTAAAGGTGATGCCAACATCCAGCCGCTCTCGCTGATAGACAGGGCACTCAAGCGTCTCGCCATTGAAGCGCGCCTTGCGGGTTTCGCGCAGGGCGTCTGCCAGGGATCTGCCTTCCGGCTTATACTTGCGGATTTCCACCGGCGGCACGATGCCGACGCCGCGCAGCCGCCAGGAGACGATTTCCACCGGCTCGTCCGGAGCCGTGTGGCCGAACATTTCCTTGTGCGTTTCGTCAAAACTCTTGCGTACCGCCGCGAGGCCGCCTTCCTGCAGCGGAAATTCGCAAGGCATGGTGATTTCGTAACCCTGACCGGCATAGCGAAGATCGAGCGAGGGCTCGATGCGTATAGCGTCGTCGGCGAAACCTTCGTCTTTCAGTTCGGTGCGCGCATCCTGCGCCAGTTCGGCGAACACTGTGTTTACTGCTGTTTCGTCTGTTGCCGAGACTAGCGTCATGCGGGAGCGGATGTAATCATGCTTCACGTCCGACATGACGAGACCCATCGCCGAGTATACGCCCGGGAAGGGTGGTACGATCACGCCAGCCATGCCGAGGTCCTGCGCCATGGCGCCAGCGTGCAAAGGTCCGGCGCCGCCAAAGGCGAGCAGCATGAAGTCGCGCAGGTCGTGCCCGCGCATGGTGGAAATCGCCTTGATGGCTTCCTGCATCTTGACGTTGATGATGCGCACGATGCCTTCGGCTGCGTCTTCCACATTCATGCCGAGCGGCGTTGCGACATTGTCCTGCAGGGCCTTTTGGGAGGCTTGCGTGTCGAGCCGCATCTTGCCGCCAAGGAAGTTCTCCGGGCTAAGGTAGCCGAGCACGACGTTGCAGTCGGTTATGGCCGGCTGGGTTCCGCCGCGCATGTAGCAGGCAGGGCCCGGCACAGCGCCGGCGCTTTGCGGGCCCACTTCCAGCTGGCCGAAGCGATCGACTTTCGCCAGCGTGCCGCCGCCGGCGCTGACGGTGTTGATCTCGATCATCGGCAGGGCGATGTCGCGCCCTTCCACCTTGCCGCGTGCGGCAAGAGACGGTTCGCCATCCTTGATAAGCGCCACGTCGCAGGAGGTGCCGCCCATGTCGAAGGTAATGAGGTTCTGGTAGGGGGTGGTGCGGCAGGTTTGCAGGCTGGCGACGATGCCGCCGGCCGGGCCGGACAGAACCGTTGCGACGGCCTTCTTTGCGGTTGCGTCGAAGGTCGACATGCCGCCATTCGATTGCATGATGTATTTCTGCGGCGTCGAGACGCCTGTTTCGTTCAGCCGCGAATCGAGATTGGCGATATATCGGGCAAGGATCGGTGAAAGGTAGGCGTTGATGACAGTCGTGGAGAGACGGTAATACTCGCGTATCTGCGGCACGACCTCGCAAGACAGCGATACGTTGCAGCCGGGAATTTCCTCTTCGATGACCTCCCGGGCGCGCCGCTCGTGGTCCGGCATCAGGAAGGAAAAGAGAAAGCAGACCGCGATGGACTCCACACCCTGCCGTTTCAGGGAACGCACCGCCTCGCGCAGCGAGGTTTCGTCGAGCGGTGTAACGACAGTCCCATCGAAGGCGACGCGTTCGCGTACTTCACCGGTGCGGCTGGCCGGGGCGAGCATGGCCGGTCGGTCATAGAAAATGTCGAAGATAGCCGGTCCATGCGGGCGCGACTGTTCAGCGACTTCATAGATACCGCGAAAGCCTTC
>JAPOIA010000168.1 GCA_029979185.1 Alphaproteobacteria bacterium
CGGGGGCACATCGGCATTGAGGCTGCCGAACAGAAAGCCGCGATAGTTTCCCAGCCTTACCCTTTGCAGGTCATGGTGCTGCCTGTCGAAGGCTTCCGTATAGGCGCCTTCCTGTCGGCCTTTAACGTCGACACATTTGCCTGCGCTGTCGAAGACCCAGCCATGATACTGGCATGCATGGTGCCTTGCATGGCCGGTGTCGCGGTGGCAGATGAGCGCTCCGCGGTGCGTACAGCTATTGACGAAGCAATGCAGGTTACCCTGGCTGTCTCTTGACACGACGACGGGCTGGCGACCGATGAACGTGCGAAAGAAATCGTGCTTGTTGGGGATCTGGTTTTCAATACCAAGAAATACCCAGCGCTTCTCGAAGATATATTTCTGCTCGAGTTCGAAAATGGCCCGTTCGCGCAAAGCGGATCGGTGGACCCGGAACACGCCCTCATCAGGCCGGTCGTCGATAAGTGCTTGTACCTCTTGAGGCGTCATCCCTGTCCCGCTGGCGGTTATTCTTGCAGTGCACTGCAAGCGTCAACTTATCCAGCGGCGAATGTGCGGGATTCGATTTCCGTCATAGTGCGTTGGCGGGCCGGTGCGACATAAAGGACATAATGGTGGCCAGGCAGCATGTGCTGCCGTCAGTATCGCACTGGCGGCGTGGTTTTTGCTGCACCGTTCGCATTTCTGTTGTTTGCCGGTAACCGGCAAGGCCTAAAGGATGATCGGAATGCCGCGATGCTCGCCTTCTGAATCGATCAGATTGATCTGCTTGTAGGCGATGCGAAAGCTGTCTCCGGATCGCTGCAGCCGGTGAGTGACCTGCCCGGCGAGAATGCGAATGGCGTTCAGCCGGTATTCCGTGACGATTTGGTTTGACCTGACAGTTACGAGCCCGGTTCCGGCATCATCTGTCACTGCCAGATTGCCGATGACATGCAGCGTGCGCGAATGTGGCGCCTGCGCATGCATGCTGTCCTTGCCCAGCCGGCGGACCCGCGTTTCCAGAAGCTTGCGGTCGTCATAGACGAGCGAGATAGTGTTCTTACCGTCCTTTTGGTTTTCCTCGAGCGGAATCCAGTAGCGGCAGTCGTCTGCGAACAAGGACAGCCATTCGTCATATTGACGTCTGTCGAGCAGGTCTGCTTCGTGAATCAGGAACAGTTCGATCTTCCGGATATTGATCCCTGCAGGATCTTGTCTGTACTCCGTCATTGTGCAGTTCCCCCTGCATCTTCTACGCTTTCGGCGGTCATGTAGTCCCGCCAGGCCGCGAACTGGTTGCGCACCGCGATTTCGCTGGTGCCCGAGCCGCCACGGCGCATTCCATCGCCTGTATCGACATCCCTGCCGTAGCCGCGCGCGTAGTCGATCCAGGGATTGCCATCGGTATGAAGGCCGGTCTGCATGCGCTCGTAGACTTCGAGGTCGTCTGTAAGCACCGGCGATCCGGCGCCGTTGACGATATTCGCAAACGCTATCGACAGCTGGAACATTTCTTCCGGCGCTCCCTTGAGACGGAAGACATATGTCTCGACAACCGAGCGGTCGACAGAGACCGGCCGCAAAATGCGCAACTGCCCGAACTGGCTCATGAACGAGACATTCGGAAAGATGATCGTATTCCAGCGCATGATGGTCAATATTTCGCGCGTCCGTTCGGCCCCGTACCTGGCTTCCATGCGCCGCCGGTATTCGACATGCAGCGGATCGTCGGAAAGTTTCACCAGCTTTTCATCGTCGTGATAGTCGGCCAGGAATCCATGGCCGTTCGGCGCCGTCCAGAGGCCGATCTTTTCCCACAAGTCGTTCGGCGCGCCGTTCTGGCGCATCTGCCGCACAGCCACTTCGCCCGCGCCGTCTGTCGCCCGCGCGTCGTCCTGTTCATTTGCCGCCGCCACCGAGGAGGCATGCACATAACGCGGGTGCAGGCCGTCCAGATGGTTCTCCAGCATGAATTTCCAGTTGCCGTTGTAGACATGGCGTCCGATGCCGCCGCCAATCTCGACTTCGCCATCCGGCGCCCGGTCGACGAGATCGTCGATCGAGCTGATAACCGGCCCCAGAAATGTCTTCAGGCTCTGGCCCGTCGCCGCCAGCGAAGCGAAAATGAAGCCGCGATAGACTTCCAGCCGTGGCACGGGGATCATTCCGAGCCCGTTCGCTTGCGGGCTTTGCGCCGGCGGATAACCGGCCGGCATCGGCACGGAGGTCAGCTTTCCGTCCAGTCCGTAGACCCAGCCGTGATAGGGACAGATAAATTCGCTGACAGAGCCTTTCAGGAGGCTGCATAGCATCGGTCCGCGATGGGCGCAGCGATTGAATAGCACTCTTACGCTGCCATCGTTCTGCCGGACAGCGATGACGGGCTGGCGACCCATCTGCGTGGTGAAATAGTCGCCCGGTTTCGGTATCTGGCTGTCGTGGCCCAGCAGCAGCCAGGTCCGGCCGAAGATGCGTTCCATCTCCAGTTCGAAAACATCCGGGCTGGCATAGACGTCGCGATGAACGCGTTCGTCCTGAACCATGCCGGCAATATCGTCAACGCAAAGACTGCTACCCATTCGCGCCTTCCTCCATGTTGGCCATGATTTCATCTATCGTACCGCGCCGTTCTAGCCACGGACAGTTCAAGTAACTGTACATGTCCATGATATGCGGCGGGCCGCCATAGAATTTTTCATATTGCGTCATACGGCCGGCATAGTCCGAGCCCAAAAGATCCCACGCCATTTTCACGAACTTGTAGCGCTCTTCGGCATCGGAGCCGGGGGAATACCAGTTCTCCAGGTAGGTATCACGCAGCGGGCCCTCCTGCAGAATGGAAGCGTTGGCCGGCAGCTGGAAAGGTCCGGCTCCCAGCATTTCGCGCACCTTCTCGGCGATTTCGAAATAGCTTTGCGCGCACCATTGCAAGGCCGCATAGAGATATCGCCGGTTGATATGGACCTTGCCGTTCGGCAGCGTCTCGTAGCTGCCGATCTGTCCGGAAAGCAGGCCGAGCAGCGATGCTTCGCCTGCCGCCAGCTTGCCAAGCGTCTGCTGAATTGCCGGAATGCCGATGACCCCGTTCAGCTCCGCAGCCTTGTGGGCAACTGCCGTCAGCAGCTTCATCTTTTCGGCAAAGCGCCAGTTTGACTGGTGGTTGCCCATGATATGGCCGGGCGTTTCGAAATAGATATTTCGCATCAGCGCCACGTCCCGGTAAACGAAAATGCGTTCCCACGGAATCTTCACGTTGTCGAAAACCATGACCGCATCGGATTCGTCGAACTGGGAAGAAAAGTAATTGTCCGTTCGGTTGGCAGCTTTCGCTTCATAGGAATCGCGTACCCACAATTGCACGCCCGGCGTGTTTACGGGAATTGCAAATGTGATGGCTTCATCAATCTGGTCCGGGCCCAGCGGTATCATGCTGCCGATAAATGCCTCGTCGGAAAAGACGGTCGATGTTCCCAGTGTTTTTACACCGGTGACGGTAACGCCCTCCGCATCTTCCGAAACGATCTGCATCGCCGGGTTGCGCCGTCCGGCAGCCTTGTACAGTTCCGGATTGCGCGATCCCTGCGGTGTCAGCACAAGGTAGCTGACGAACAGGTCCCTGGCCTTGATCAGGTTGTGATAGTTGACAATATTGTCCGCGAATTCCGGCCGGTTTCCGGCGAACAGTTCCGGCTTCATCACCATGCCCGTTATAAAGGATGGGACATGGTCCATGGAGCGGCCCAGCAGGCCGTAGGACCATTGAGCGATCAGCCGGTGCGCGTCGGCCCGCTTCTGCAGGTCCGCCTGATTCTCGGGAACAAGAAAGTAGTTCGAGAAGCGTTCGCCGTCCTTCTCATGCGTTGCGAGGTCTACGAACTTCGTATCCCGCTTCCTGTCATACAGGCGGGCGAAGGACCGGGCGGTGTTGCGGAAGGCCGGATGGGTTGTGACATCGTCGATCCGCTCGCTCCCAAGGTAGATTTGCCGGCCGTCTCGCAGGCTTTCCAGATATTCCTCGCCGCTGCGGATCATACATTTTTTCCTTTCTGTCCACGTCTATGTCTGCGCCTTGCCAGGGCGCCGGACAAATGTTCGGTCGGTTTCCGGCGGATTTCATTTTACAGACATAGAAATCGCGGCCCTGGCAAGGGCCGCGCCAACCGGTTTCCGGTTCCGCATTGTAGTGTGCGGCCATATCGTTCAGGACCGGGACGCACTGTGGCGCCCCGGTTGTATATCCTAGTTCGGAGCCTTGTCAGAGGCCTTGGCAGCGGTCGCCTTCATCAGGGCATACATGTCCTTGGTGACAGTATCCTTGCCAAGGAATTCGTCGCCCAGCGGGGCCAGCTTGTCCATCATGGTCTTCTGGTCCGTTGCCGGGAGGCGAATAACCTCGGCGCCGTTGTCGGTCCAGACTTTCACGATCTTCTTGTTGTTTTCGAACGCCTGGACGCTCGTCCAGCTGTCCAGCTCGCGGCCCAGTTTCAGGATTTCATCCTGTTGCGCCTTTGGCAGCGTCTTCAGCCAGCGGGTGGAGACCCACAGCACCGAAGGAATGATGCCGGTTTCTGTGATCGTGATGAACTTGGTCGCGGTGTAGAACTTGGAGGCGCCCATGACGACGGCATTGCTCAGGCAGCCGTCGATCGTCCCTTGCTGCAGTGCCGGCAGAACTTCGGAATAGGGCATCGGCACGCCGGTCATGCCCATCGTGCTCGCTGCCTTACTCTCCATCGGGGTTGCCAGCACGCGGATCTTGAGGCCTTTCATGTCGTCCAGCTTGCGGATCGGCTTGATGGACGCGATGCCGGTCGGGCCGTAGTTGGCGATGGTCAGGCCGATCACACCGGCCTTTTCCGCAAGGCGCAGGTACTTGTCGCGGAAATCCTTGTGGGTGAGCGTATTGTGCGCGTGCCAGAAATTTTTGAAAACGCCCGGTGCGTCCGGCACCTGGAAATTCTTGTTGATGCCGGCAAAGAAGCCAGGCGGCGAAACGAAGCCCTGCTGCACGCCCAGTTTCAGGTTTTCGATCTGGCGCGGTATCTTGCCCAGCTGCGCTGCCGGGAAAACACTGACCTTGATGGCGCCCTTGAGGCGCTTTTCGATTTCTTCCTTTAACTTGTTGGCGAGCGCATGCTGGGTATCGTTGATGGTCACCATGCCGATGCGCATGCTTTTTTGTGCGGTCGCGGGGGCTACGAGGCCGGCAGCGAACGCAATTGTCGCTGCGGCTCCTATCAGTTTCTTCATGCTGTTTCTCCCTTTCCTTGCTTTGCGAAGTCTCGCTGTTTGAAGTCTTTATACGTGGATACGTGCCGGATTGCCGTTCCGGATGTTGCCGAGGCTATCCCAATAAGCGGACCAGCGCCAGCGTCAGCCCCGGCCATGCCGTGATGATCGCCAGGGCAAGTACATTGATGCCGATCAGTGGCAGGAGGCCGCGATAGAGCGTCGCCAGCGGCACCTTGAACATGGCCTGCGTGACGAAAATATTAAGTCCGAACGGCGGGGTGAACATGCCAATAGACAGGTTCACGGTCATGATGATGCCGAAATGGACCGGATCGAACCCGGCTGCTACCACTACCGGCTTCAGGATAGGTGCAAGCACCAGGATTGCCGAAGCCGGATCAAGTACGCAGCCGACAGCCAGCAGCAGAATGTTGATCGCCAGCATGATCATGAATGGCGAAAGCTGCTGGTCCTGGATGAAGGCTACCAGCGCCTGCGGCACACCGGCGATGGTCAGCAACCGCGAGAACAGTGTGGCCGCGCCGACGATGATCAGGACTTGCGCCGTAAGAGTAACGGATTCGATCGAGACCCTCCACAAGCCGGCCAGCGTGAGATCACGATAGATAAGGATAGTTACGATCATCGAATAGAGACAGGCGACGCCGGCCGCCTCCGTGGGGGAGAACACGCCGGAATAGATGCCGCCGAGGATGATGACCGGCATGCCGAGCGCCCAGCCGCCAACCCGCGTCGTCCGGCCGAGGTCGGCCATCGAAAACTTTCCGCCTTCGCGAATGTCGAGCCGCCGGGCTGTCCAGTAGATGTAACCGGCCATCAGGAAGGCGATCAGCAGGCCGGGCAATATGCCGCCGATGAACAGGTAGCGGATCGATTCCTCCGCGGCGACGCCGTACAGGATCATGCCGATGGAGGGCGGAATGATCCCTGCGATTGCGCCCGAGGAGGTGAGGAGACCGCTTGCAACGGATTCCGGATAGCCCTTCTGGCGCAGGGAGGGATAGAGCATGCCGCCGATCGCTGCGACGGTCGCGGGACTGGAACCGGAAATCGCGCCAAAGATAGTACAGGCGCCGACCGTCGCCAGCCCCAAAGCGCCGCGCAGGCCGCCCATGATCGCTAGCACCCAGTTGACCAGCCGCTCCGAAATCCCGCCTTGCGTCATGATCGCACCGGCATAAATGAAAAACGGCACAGCGATCAGGTTGTAGTTGTCGACACTGCCGAAAAGTTCGGTCTGGATGAGGCCGATGG
>JAPOIA010000169.1 GCA_029979185.1 Alphaproteobacteria bacterium
TTCCGCCCGCTCACGATGCAACATCCACAACTGCACTATGTGGAAGCCGCGTTCGACGGTATTGCCCACGCGCACGGGTACATCGTTGGCGCGCCAGAAGCCCTCGAACGTATAGCCGACCAGCCAGAACTCCTTCGATTCCCAGAACGTCTTCTTGCGCGGTGTCGCGGGAACGAATGCATCCTGCCGGAAGGTACAATGGGTGAGATCAAACGCGGCGCGCTCTTTGGAGATCGTCCCGATATAGGCGGGGTGATGCGCCTCGATTGTGAAACGCCGAATATCTGTGGATTTCAGGTCGATGTGGACATTATCGTGCTCGGCGCACAGCGTCGGCTTGCTCTTGTTGATCGCCTGAACGTCGAGGCGCTTGCCATTGTCGCTCGAATTGGACCCTTGAGCCTGCGCCGCCGGGGAGACGCCGAGGAATACACAGGATGCCACTGCAAGCAATGCACTGCGCTGGCTATATCCGGAGTGCCTGGCCGTATCTCGCAAAACTTCAGACAAGGCTGTAGCCAATTGTCCGTGTGGAATTCTCCCGCCCGCCGAATATGGATTCTATTTCCTGCGGAGGATCGATATCTTCCGGTATCGCGCAAATGCGCTTCTGCTGCGCCCATTGTCCGATTGCGGGCGATGCGCCAGCCATGGCAAAGGGGATTCCGGCGAGGTAGCCGAGCGTCAACGGCAGCGACCACAGCGCGAGCACGGGCGCGAAGACAAGCGCGGCGGCATAGATTCCAAGACCGAATAGCAGTTGAGGCCACAAGGCAACCAGGGCGCTGGCAAAGCCGATCGAATGCGCATCGCGATTCTGCGCACCCCAGCCGATCCGCTTGCCGAACAGCAATCCAATCATGAAAACGCTTGTACGTAAGCTGACGAGCGCCGCCACCAGAAAAGAAAAAACAACTTCGATTACCGCGCCAAGGGCAAAGCGCGCCGCGCCGCCGTAACGCTTCAATTCGCCGCGTGTCAGCGTAATGTCCGCATAACCTGCCAGTTTCGGCGCGAGGAACATGAACAGGAAGAAGATATAAAATGTGATTGCCGACAGGCGCGTGAAGCCACCGAGTGTCTCACCGTCAAGTGGCTTGAAAGCGGCCAGCGCAATGATCGCGGTCCATGCCGGTAGCCCGGCAAACATCATCACCGCCCAGATCAGCTGGAAGCGGCTGGTCGGCGATATGTCGCGCATGTTGAGCAGGTGCACATATTGCAGGTTGCCCTGGCACCAGCGCGTGTCGCGCTGCATGAATTCCAGTACATGGGGCGGGTTGTCTTCCCAGCTGCCGCCTTCGACAGGCAGCACCCGCACTTCGTAACCAGCCTTGCGCATGAGAACTGCCTCGACCTGGTCATGCGACAGGATGCGCCCGCCCATGATGGCGTTTTCCGGCAAGGCCGGCAGGTGGCAGTGATCGCGGAACGGGGCAGTGCGCACCAGCGCATTGTGGCCCCAGAAGGGTCCGCAGTCACCGTTCCACCAGGTGCTGCCGATCGTATAGGGACGCATCCCCTGACGCATGCCGAACTGGAATATGCGTGCGAAGGCCGAACGGCTCGGCGTGCCGACCGCAAGGCTCTGCAGGATGCCGATACGCGGCCATGCCTGGCAAATGCGCACCATCCGCTCGATGGTCTTGCCGCTCATCAGGCTGTCCGCATCTAGCGGCAGGAAGAAGTCGTAAGCCTCGCCCCAACGATCGCAGAAGTCACGCAGATTGCCGGCCTTGTAGCCGGTGTTCTTTTCCCGTCGGCGGTAATGTAGCCGCGCATCGGCGCCGGCCCCCTGCTGCCAGGCGTCGAAAGCTGCTTCCTCGCGTTCCGCGACGGCGGCATCCGTCGTATCGCTAAGGACGAAATAGTCATAGGCTTCGGGTGCGCTGGTTTGCTCGAGGCTTCGACGGATGGTTTCCAGCCGCGCAAAGGCACGCTCCGGCGCCTCGTTGCAGATGGTCATGACGATCGCCGTGCGCGCCGTTACAGGCACATCGGTGGCTCCGGCTGCGGCATAGGGAGCAACCTGCGATAACCAGTTGCGGCGTCCGTCCTGACGGCGATGAAGCAGCCACAAGCCGATCAGCGCGTTCCAGATCCCCAGTACACCCCATGGCGCCGCCAATGCGAAGCAGATCATGATGGCGATATCGAAACCGCTCCAGCCGCCGGCCTTCAGGATCGATCCCAGCCACAACAACAGCGCCACATAGGTCCCCGCATTTAGGGCGGCGAAAATGTAGCGGCGTCGCGTCAGCACATGGGCGCGCTGTATGCCGGCCGGCGTCTTCGTCAGGCGACCGCCATTGCGCAGCCGGACCTTGGAAGCGCTGCGCCCGGGCAGGGCAGCGGGAAGCTGCGCCGACAGGGCTGCGCCACCCGCAGGCATGTCGCCACTGACCTGCGCCGCTGCATTCTCGAATTTCTGGTGAATAGTCATCGGTTACCTGTTGGGAATTCCGTTCGTCACTGAAAAGGCATCCACGCCAAAAAGCAATTCCGAGGCGTGTGGCGGATGCTACTCCGGGGTGGTCTTTGCAGCATGGATCGGCTACCTGTGCTCGGCTGAATAGCATATGAACTGTGGCGGTCTTTTGTTTAGCGGGTAACTTTTTGGCTGTGACCTCACAAATCCGTGCGGCGGGCGTGACCGGAACCGCACTCTGGTACGATGGCCCCGGCAGCGCGGTGTTGCGCGAGGAGCAGTTGGTACGTCCGGGGCCCGGCGACGGATCTCCCCTGCTCACCGTGCGAACCCGCTGGAGCGCCATCAGCCGCGGCACCGAGCGGCTGGTCGTATCCGGCAGAGTTCCGCCCGGTGAATATGGGCGCATGCGTTGCCCGTTCCAGAGCGGTAACTTCCCATTCCCGGTGAAATACGGCTATTGCGCTGCCGGCACGGTCGAGGACGGGCCGGAAGAAATGATTGGCCGGAGTGTTTTTGCGCTTCATCCCCATCAGGACCGGTTTCTGATACCCGCCAGTCGCGTTGCCTTTACGCCGGACGCGCTGCCTTTGCGGCGCGCAACGCTGGCTGCCAATATGGAAACCGCGCTGAATGCCGTCTGGGACAGTGGAGCCGGGCCGGGCGATAACATTGTCGTGATCGGCGCCGGGATTGTTGGCCTGATGATTGTCTACCTGTGCGCGCAACTTCCCGGCGCGGACGTCACGGCGGTGGATACGAGGGCGAACCGTTCGGCCCTTGTCGCCGCACTCGGGGCGCGTTTCCTGACTCCTGATCAATTGCGCCAGCAGGCGGGCGCATCGGTTCCGGCCGATATCGTCCTGCATACTTCAGCGACCGGGGAGGGGCTGTCAGCTGCGCTTGCCACAGCCGGAGTGGAAGCGCGTATCGTCGAGGTGAGCTGGTATGGCGACCGCGCCGTGTCGGTGCCGCTGGGCGGGGCGTTTCACAGCCAGCGGCTGCAGATCGTATCTTCGCAGGTAGGACAGGTAGCGCCATCCCGCCGCCCGCGCTGGTCCTACAGCCGGCGCATCGGCAAGGCGCTGGGTCTCTTGTGCGACGACAGGCTCGATGCATTGATCACGGATGAATTCGCGTTCGAGGAGCTGCCGGAGAAATTGCCCGCCTATTTGGGGGGCGGCAGCCCGGGACTGGCCGCGGTCGTGCGCTATTGAGGAGCAGGTTCCTGCCGGCAACTATTGAAATGGATAGCAGCAGCGTTATTCCTTTTTGACACCGTTTTTCATTCGCTCTGCTTATTGTCTACATCGGAGAAAGCATGTTTGCTGTAGAAGTCCGCGACCACATCATGATTGCTCATTCTTTCCGGGGAGAACTGTTCGGCCCGGCGCAGCGCTTGCATGGGGCAACCTTTGTCATCGACGTCGCTTTTTTTCGCCGCGAACTGACCACCGATGGCGTGGTGATCGATATCGGCCGGGCGCACGATGCATTGAAGGGCGTACTGAGCCCGATCAATTATCAGAACCTGGATGAACTGCCGGAGTTCGCAGGCAAGCAGACGACGACGGAATTTCTTTGCAAGCATATATTTGATAACATGGCGGTGGCAGCGCGCTCGGGCGCCCTCGGACCGGGCGGTGAAGGTGTCGACAGGATACGGGTCTCGCTGCATGAATCGCATGTTGCCCGCGCATGGTACGAAGCAGACCTGGCGTGACGGATAACTCGATGGTTCCAGCCGGCTTTGCCATTCCTGGCGATATCGCCACATTGACCGGCGGCTATGTCTATGACCGGCGAGTGATGCATGCGCTACGCGAGGCCGGCCGGCAGGTGGATCACATACGGCTGCCTGCGGCCTTCCCGTTCCCGGCATCCGGTGACGTTGCCGCCACCATGGAGTTGCTGCAGCGCCGTGACAGGCTGACACCACTAATCGTCGACGGCCTTGCCTTTGGAGCGATCCCCAACGACCAGGTGAGAGCGCTGGGTGGCGGTATCATCAGCCTGTGCCATCATCCGCTCGGCCTTGAAAGCGGCCTCGATCCCGATCAGGCGCGCTGGTTTCTTGACAATGAAATGCGCAATTCAAGGACTGCCGCGCATGTCATCGTGTCGAGCCCCACAACGGCCCATACCCTGGTTGCTGATTTCGATATACCGGCGGAACACATCACCATCGCCGAACCGGGTACCGATCCAATGCCGCGCGCCACAGGGGGGCATTCGGACAGGGTGGAATTGCTGGCGGTGGGGTCCCTGATCGAACGTAAGGGCTACGATATCCTGATGCAGGCACTGTCGGAGCTCGTCGGAATGCCTTGGCGTCTGCATATCGCCGGGTCTCCCGACCGCTCTCCGGAGACAGCGGCGAAAGTTGCGACGCTCATCGGTTCCCTGGGGCTGTCCGGACATGTTGTTCTGCTGGGAGAATTGCCGGCCAGCGAGCTTGCCGGACTATATGCGGCGACCGACGTGTTCGTTCTGTCCTCTCTGTATGAGGGTTATGGCATGGTACTGGCGGAGGCCATGGCCAGCGGTCTGGCGATCGTTTCCACGACGGGCGGCGCTGCGGCTGCGACCACGCCGGACGATGCCGCCCTGAAAGTGCCGCCCGGCGATCCATCAGCTTTACGGGAGGCGTTGCGCATGGCGATCGAAGACAGGGAGTTGCGCCAGCGCCTGTCCGATGCGTCCTGGCGCGCCGGGCAGAAACTGCCGCGCTGGGCCGATACGGCAGACACAATTGCCAGCGTGCTTGACCGGGTTGCAGGAGGCATCGCGCGATGACCGGCTTCTCCGCTGAATGGCTCGCCCTGCGCGAGCCGGTCGATCACGCTTCCGTTGATGCGCGGTTGCGCGAAAAGGTGGCCGGACTGTTTGCTTCGAGGGATGTTTTACGCCTTACCGATCTTGGCTCCGGCTCCGGCTCCAGCCTGCGCGGGCTTGCGCCGCATCTGCCGGACAGGCAGGTCTGGAGGCTGGTCGATTATGATCGCGCCCTGCTGGACCATGCTCGTGGCGCCCTGTCGGAGTGGGCGGATGAAGTGATAGATGCCGGCGCGGAACTGCAATTGAGGAGAGGCCACAAGCACATTACGGTTGGGTTCCTTCAGGCCGATCTGTCGCAGGGCGTTGCCGCGTCCGTCACAGCCGACGCGGATATCGTTACCTCCGCTGCATTTTTCGATCTGGTATCGGAGCCGTGGATTGCCCGCTTCACCGAGGCGCTGCGGGCGCGCGCGCTGCCGTTATATGCGATGCTGACCTACAATGGACAGGAGACATGGAGCCCGCCCCATGCGGCAGACGCCACTATGCTGGCTGCCTTCCACGCCGATCAGCATCGCGACAAGGGGTCCGGACCAGCTGCAGGGCCGGAGGCTGCCGGTTTGCTTGCAGCCAATCTGCTATCGCGCGGGTTCGAACTATACGAGGCGGAAAGTCCCTGGCGACTGGGTGCAACTGAGGCGCGTTTGACGGAGGCGCTGGCTGAAGGCAGCGCGTCGGCGGTTGCGGCGACGGGCGCAGTCCCGCATGAGGATGTCGAGAACTGGCGTGTGGCGCGCCGCTCGGCCGAGAACTGTATCATCGGGCATCGCGACCTGTTGGCGCTGCCAGGAGTATAACCGTGCGAAAGGAAACGCCCCTAATCCCACTTGCGGGGCAGCATGCGCCACAGCACGGTATCGCGCTTGACAAAAGTGTGCATCAGGGCTCCGGCGACATGCAGGATCACGAGAACGGCCATCGCAATCCCGCCCGCCTTGTGCATCTTCTGGAGAATGCTGAACAGCGCCTTGTCCTCGCCGATCAGATGCGGGAGCGTGGACAGACCGAACACTTTTACCTGAAGGCCGGCGCTGAATGCGTTGGTCATGGCCCAGCCGACGATCGGCATGGCGATAAGCAGCAGATACAGGAGATGATGAGTGGCAACGGAAGCGATACGCTCGAACGTTGTAAGGCCGACCTAAGGCCCTGGCGATCCCTTGGCCAGCTTCTCCGTGTTGTTGCCCCCGTTTAACCGGACACCTCGGCTGGGTTTT
>JAPOIA010000016.1 GCA_029979185.1 Alphaproteobacteria bacterium
AACCGACAACGACCCGGATGCGCAGTACCGGTCGTTCATCGCCCACCGCCATTGGGGCTGGGACAACCTCGCCGCGTCGCGCAAACCCACCATCGCCATGGTCAACGGCTACTGCTTCGGCGGCGCGTTCATGTCGCTCTGCAACTGCGACATCGTGATCACCGCGGAAGACGCGACCTACGGGCTGTCGGAAATCAACTGGGGCATAATTCCCGCCGGCATTGTGACGAAATCGGCGACCTATACGATGAGCCCGCGTAAGGCGATGTACTACATTATTTCCGGCGATACCTTCAACGGCAAGGAAGCGGAAGACTATGGCCTTGTGACTTTCTCCGTGCCGCAGGATCAGTTGATGGACAAGGTGAAATCCATCGCCGAAAACCTGAAGAAGAAGAATCCGCACGTGCTGCGGTCCTGCAAAGTGGCCTATCACTACGTCCGCGACATGAGCTGGGACATGGCGGCTGAATATCTGTCAGCCAAGTCGGACCAGAACAAGTTCACCGACCCGGAAGGCGGCGCGCAGAAAGGCATGTCGCAGTTCCTCGACGAGAAGAGCTATCGTCCGGGATTGGGCGCTTACGACAGAAACAAATAGGCGTCCGAAAGGCAGCGTAGGTTTGCGCTATCGCCGGCCGCGTACATAGCGGCCGGTATGGCGCGGGCTGAATGTGCGCAACAATTCGCCGTTGGCGTTACGCCGCAAATCGAGCCGCTTGAATTTCTTGCCGCCCGGGCCGGTAAGCATTTTCGTTGGCGTGAGGGTCACCACATTGCCTCGGCGCTGCCAGCACCCTTCGGCCCGTTCGTCATATGCGCTATAGCTGAGCATGTAGCGAAAGCGCCCGTCCGGAGCCAGCGCGATGATCGACCCAATCTCCATCACACCACGCATATAGTAAGCGCCGGCCATCGACGCATCTGCAGGGTTGCAGGCTGCAGATGCGGTTGCGGGCAGGCTGGTCAGGACTACGAGGCAGGCGAAAACGTTCGAAAGGCGGGAAAGCGGCATTGCAGGCTCCGCGGGTTTATCTCGTAACGTAAACTATCGCATCATTCCTGGTTTGTAGTGTGTGCTGGCGCACATAGTCGCCTGCACCGCCATAGCAGCGGTGCAGTGACTGGATGGGGAGCCAAGCCTGCTGATCTACCCCGCCGGCCCGCTCAGCCGGTCTTGCGGTCCAATAACTCGCCGCCACAAACGCCCGTCGATTGCGGCCAGGCCGATCGCAATCAGGACCATGCCCGCGAAATGCCACCATTCCAGCCGCTCGCTCAACACGATGGCGCCGAGTACGATGGCGCTGGCTGGCATCAGTAGGGTAACCAGCATGACATTCGCTGCACCCGCTGTCGTCAGGACGCGGAAATAGAGAAGATAGCCGAGCGCCGTTCCTGGTATAGCCAGCGTCAACAGCACGCCCCAGGTCGTTGCGCTGGCGCTCGCCAGTCGCATTGGATCGCCAAGGGCAAATGCAATTGCGCCCAGCATGATAGTGGACATGGTGAGCTGGCCTGTCGTCAGCACGGACGGCGGATAGCCGCGCGGCGCAAACCGCCGTCCGAACAACCCGCCAAGGCCATAGGAGATCGCGCCACCGACGATGGCCAGATGCGACAGCAGGCTCGCTGTCGAGCCACCGGCCACTGGCCCAAGTAGCACGACGACGCCGGCGAAACCGATGGTAACTCCGGCCAGTTTGTTGGCCGACAGCTTTTCATCGTTTGTCGTCCAGTGCGCGAAGAGCGCGGTGAACAGCGGCGTCGTGGCGATGAGAATGGACGTGAGGCCGGAGGGCACGTCCCTTTGTCCCCACATGATCAGGCTGAAGGGAATGACATTGTTGAGCAGTCCCATGCCGGTGAAAGCAATCCATGCCCGTGACGATAGCGGCATGGCGAAGCGCATGACCGCGACGACGCCATAGAGAAACAGCGAGGCTATCGCGACCCGGCAGAGGGCGACAGTGAACGGATCGAGTTCGCGCAGGGCGATCGCCGTGTAGAGATAGGTTCCGCCCCACAGTAACGACAGGATCAGGAGCTCGGTCCATTGCCTGGCCGACATGGTGGTGTTGATGGGCTGGTTCATCCTGACCGTCTACACCGGCGTGCGATCCTGTTCCACATCGGTGTGGGAAATTTCCGGCGGATATTTCGTCCAGCCCGGCATGGTTAGCCACAATCGCAGCAAGAGCCGGCGGCGGTCCCTCTCCGGCCAGTCTGCATAATCACCGCGATTATGGAGGGTAACCCGGTTGTTGAGAAACTGCAGGTCCCCCGGTTCAAGGTCCATCTGGTAGACCAGTTCCGGCCGTTCGGCAGTTGCATCTAGCAGCGTCAGCGCCTCTTGCTCAGCATTGTTAAGGGTAATCAGGCCTTCCTCCACCGCCATTACGATCGGTTGGGGCAGATAAGCGCAGATCGTCTCGCCGCCGATATCGGCATAGATCGGTACGTAGTGGTCGGTGAGACGGGAACCACCAGCGCCGACGCGCGATTCCCGCCGCCGGTTCCTGTAGCCGCGATAGAGCAGGGCCAGCAGGTCCGCCCGCTCACGCAGCATTACGTTATGTACGGCCATGGAACTGGCAATGCCGCTCAGCCCGCCCTGCATCGCCTTGCGGATGGTCAGGAGGCCGACCACGTCGACCGGGTCCATGTGCATCGGCAGCGGTCCGCCGCGGTGATAGTAATACTCCTTCGCGCCCTGCGTTTCGATATCCATCACCTCGCCGATACCGCGTTTGCGCGGCGCCTGCGGGCCGACAAAGCCCATATGATGGCCGAGCACAAGAAACAGCACTTTCAGCTCTTCCGTGCTGTAGCGTTCGACAGGAAAACACTTCACCTGCGCAACACCCGTGCCGTGCCGAAGTGAGTGGGCGATGGCGTTGCCGAATTCATGCAGCGCTGGAAAATTGGTCGCGTGGATCGGATAGGTGTCCTGGTCCATACCGCTGCGCCGCGCCTCGGCGGCAACCGTATCGAGATCGTCGATCACCTTGTCCGGTATGGAAAAGCGCCAGTCGCTACGCGCTGCAAATTCCGCTGCCGTCCACACCTGCGGGCCTTCGACCGGCTTGATTGCGCTGGCGTCCATTGAGCGTCTCCCGTTGTGTGTTCGTTGTCTGATAGCTTACAGCTCGATCACCAGATAATCGCCGTCTTTTTCCACTTTCAACGTCTCGGCGACATAGGGGCCCTGCACGAGTTCGTCGCCATGCGCGACGCGTACGTTGAATTGTCGCGCCCGCACCGATTTCGGATCGCACCAGCTCTGGCCGGTCCTGATGTCGAACTCCCAGCCGTGCCAAGGGCAGCGGATGAACTCGCCCTTGCGCTCAATTCGATAGTCGTTCGGTCCCGCGGAGAGCGCGATGCCGGTGATGAAGCCTTCGCACAGCGGCCCACCCTCGTGCGGACAGGTGTTGGCAAGGCCGTAGAACTCGCCATCCACGTTGAATACGGCAATATCGCGGTTACCGACCTTCGCCACCAGCTTGTGGCCCGGCGTAATGTCTGCTGCTTTTGCTACGACGTGCTTTTGCGGCATTGCAATCCTTAAGTCATCCCGACCAGAGCGAAGCGGAGAGCCGGGACCGGTTTCCGTATCCAGAGGTTCCCGATAAATTGCTACGCGATTTTCCGGGAAGACATCAAGACCAAGCCTCCGGGATAAGCTCTATGCCCTCCGGGGATGCGCTACTCCAGCCCGTATAGGGCAACCGCATTGTCGCGGAACAGCTTGCGCTTTTTACCGTCGTCCAGTTTCACGCGCAGCACAAAGCGCGGATCGTCGTAGTCCCAATGCGGATAGTCGGACGAATACATCAGCCGGTCCCAGCCAACCCAGTCGAATATGTCGAGCAGATCCTGCGGATTTTCCGGCTCTTCCATCGGCTGGGTCGCAAACCAGAAATGCTCTTTCAGATATTCCGAAGGTGGCCGCTTCACATGCGGCACTTCCTTGCGCATGCGTTCCCAGATGCGGTCCATCCGCCAGGCCAGGATAGGCGCCCAGGAAAAGCCTGCCTCGATCATGGCAATCTTCAGGTTCGGAAACTGTTCGAATACCCCTTCCATGACGAGGCTGATCGCTACCGGTTCCGAGGCAGTCGTGAAGGTGAAATGCTCCTGCATGTAGTAGGAGGGCCAGCCGAGCCCGGTCGACGGTGCGCCGCCCGGATGCGCCTGCGGATGCAGACCGATGGGCAGGCCGGTTTCCTGTGCAGCTGCGAATACCGGCCAGAAGCGCCGCCGCCCGAGCGGCTCGTTGGTGCGCGCCGACGTGATGATCTGCTTGAAGGCCTTGTCCGGCGCCCGTAGCTCGATCTCTTTCACAGCGGTCACCGGGTCTTCCGAATTGACGACAATGCCGGCATGCAGGCGCGGGTCCCGGTCGCACCAATGGTCTTTCTGCCACTGGTTCGTCGCATGCATCAGCGCCGCAGCAAAATCCTGATTGCGTTCTTCCATGCCGCCCTTTGACAGGGCGATCAGCATGCCGTGCTCAATCCCGTTGGGGTCTAGATGCTGGTCGCGCAGCATCTCGTAGGAGGAGCCCGGCGGGCCGCCCTCCGGCGGATAGCAATCCACACGTTGCCCCGATGCCATCATTCGCGGCCATGCGATGCGCTCGGCGAGACCCTGCCGCACATGTGGGCCGAACGTGGCCATGTGCTCGCGCCAGCGGACGGAGAGATACGGATTCAGCTCGCCAGGCTTCTGGATCGGATGGATGTCGCAATCGGCGAGCATCAGCTTCTCGCCGGATTTTCCATCCGCAGACAATGTGGTTGTGGGCGCGTTCATGTGGCACTCCCGGCAAGGGCGTCGCTGATAGTTGCCGCCGCTGCAAGACGCGGGAAGGCGGCGAGCGGATTCTCGATTGCAATCTGGCGGATCAGGTGCTCCGGCAGGCCGTCCGGCAAAATGTCGTCGCCGTCGAACTGCCAGTGCGGATAGTCGCTGGAGAACAGGAGCAGGTCGTCGCAATCGATCTGTTCGAGGATGCGCTTGAGAATTCGTTCGTCGCGCGGGGCGTCCACCGGTTGCAGCGTGAACCGCACGTGGCGGCGGATGATCTCGGCCGGCGGCTCGTCGATCCACGGCACCTCCGCGCGTACGCCCCGCCATGTCTTGTTGGCCCGCCACATCAGCGTTGGAATGAAGGTGAAGCCCGACTCCATGCAGACCAGTTTCAGGTCCGGGTATTTCGCGAACACACCTTCGGCCAGAAACGACACGATGAGGTTCTCGAACTGTGCGCCCATGTGGACGTAGTCTTCTATCTGGTAGGAGCCAAAGCCGACACCTGAAAGAGGCCAGCGATAGGTCGAACCGGCGTGTACCGCGATGGCGAGGCCGTGCCGCTGGGCGGCCTCGTAGATCGGCCAGTAGATGCGCCGTCCGAGCGGGGAATCGCCCATTAGCGGCAGCAAAACGGCAACGAAGCGTTTGTCGCCAGCGCAGCGCTCGATTTCTTCCACTGCAAGCTGCGGGTTTTGCGCATGGACGGCGATACTGGCGCGCAGTCGCGGGTCCTTGTCCAGAAACGCCCGCGCCATCCAGATATTTATCGCCTTGCAGAATTCAGCGCCCATGTCTTCGTTGAATAACGAATTGCTGCCGTGGATGACATTGCACACGGCCATGCCAAGATTGAAACGGTCGAGAAGGTTGGCTTGCACGTCTGCAAGCCCGCCGCCGGGGATGCCTTTGAGCGGTCCATCCGCAGGCCGCCAGTCTTTCCGCCCGGACAGCGGCGAGCGCGCCGGATAGGACATATGCGCGAAGGACGAGCGGTCGATATACCGGGTGGCGATCTGGTCCTGCCAGTAGTCACTCATATAGGGCATGAGTGTGCGCACGCTGGGCACATTTACGTGCATGTCGCAGTCTATTGCACCGGTCTTGGTCAGTTTCATTCAAATGGTTCCGGGATTATCTCGGACAATTTCTCTCATGATAGCAGGAATGCCGGATGCGCCAAAATCACCGCGAAATTCCTTCTCCAGCTGGCATGTGCGCGGGCGCACATCTTTGGGTCCGGGCCCTGCGTATTCTCCAACCATCGAAACACGGGGGCCACCGAGCCACTCATATTATGGAGAGAGAAGATGAAAAAGTTTGCTACCGCGACCGTTGCCGCCCTGTCTGTCGCTGCAACGCTTGCCCTGTCGGCGGCTCCTGCTGAAGCGAAGTTCGGACGCCGCGGCGCCTTCTTCGGTGGCCTGGCTGCAGCCATTGTCGGCACAGCAATTCTTGCTCATTCCGCTCGCTCGCACGCCGCTCCGGTCTACAGCGACTGCTGGACCGAGAAGCGCCCGCGCTACAACCGCTGGGGCGACTTCCGCGGCTATCGTTACATCCGCGTCTGCAATTGATCCGGATAGTTCGAAACTGATTTGGCGGTTGCTCACGGCGCTCTCTCTCCCCGGAGAGCAACAGTCAAAGGCCCTTCGCCCGGGAAACCGGCGGAGGGCTTTGCATTTGTCGCGTGCGCTTGACGCCCGGCCAGCTTGCGTCCAAGTAATCCGGCAAACAGCCGGGAGGACTCTTTGCCACGCTATCGGATAGGGATCGATGTGGGCGGCACCCACACGGATATGGTTTTGCTGGAATCCGGAGATGCGGGCTCCGGCTGGCGCATAGCCAAGGTTCCCTCGACACCGCAGAATCCGGCGCTCGCGGTGCTGGCCGGGGTGCAGCAGTTCATCGAAGAGGGCCTT
This sequence comes from Alphaproteobacteria bacterium, assembly GCA_029979185.1. GTDB lineage: Bacteria > Pseudomonadota > Alphaproteobacteria > Rhizobiales > Beijerinckiaceae > Terripilifer. The sequence goes on from JAPOIA010000016.1 coordinate 6,738, forward strand.
GCGCCCGGCGATATCGAATTCTTCAGCCACGGCACGACCGCGACGACCAACGCCTTGCTGGAAATGCGGGGCGCGAAAATCGGCGTGCTGATGAATGCCCATATGCGCGGCATTCTGGAAGTCCAGAGCCAGGCGCGCGACGGCTGGCCGCCGTTCGATCACATCTTCCGCAAGCCCGAGCCCTTGGCCCGTCCGGCGTTCGTGCGCGAAATTGCTGGCCGTATCGATTATTCCGGCGCGGAAATCGAACCGCTGGACGAAGCGACCGTTCTCGAAGCGGCGCTCTCGCTGGCGGCACGGGGGGCGACATCCTTTGCCATCTGCTTCCTGTTTTCCTTTATGAACGGAGCGCATGAGGCGCGCGCCGCCGACATCATTCGCGAAGCCGTGCCGGGGGCCTTCGTCTCCTGTTCCAGCCACGTGCTGCCGCGCATCCGCGAATGGCCGCGCTATTCGACCACCATGCTCAACGCCTATCTCGGTCCGGTGCTGGCGAACTACTGCGCCGATATGTCGGTGGGTCTCGACAACACCGGCGTTTCGACCCGGCAGCGCTTTATCATGCAATCCAATGGTGGGGTGATGCCGCTGGTGGCCAATGCCGAAACCCATGCCGTGCGCACGCTGCTGTCCGGTCCGGCGGCAGGCGTTGGCTGCGCCAGCTATCTGCTCGCGCAGCAGCAGGGCTGGCGCAATCTGGTGACGATGGATATCGGCGGCACCAGCGCTGACATCGCCTTCATTGAAGGCGGCGAGCCTGTCGAACAATCCGAATTCATGATCGACGGCCGAATTGTCGGCGTACCGGCGTTCGATATTTCAACTGTCGCTGCCGGCGGCGGCTCCATTGCATGGATCAATGACGGCGGCATGCTGGAAGTTGGCCCGCAAAGCGCTGGCGCCGATCCCGGGCCGGTCTGTTACGGTCGCGGCGGCACGCAGCCTGCGGTTACGGACGCCAATGTGGTGCGCGGTGCGCTCAACCCGGACTTCTTTCTTGGCGGTAAATCGTCGCTTGATGCCGATGCCGCGCACAAGGCGATCGAGGAGAATATTGCAGCGTCAATGGGGGGCGATGCTATCACCGCTGCGTCCGGCATCGTGCGGATCGTCAATGCACGCATAACCGACGCCATCCGCGTCGAGGCGGCGAAGAAGGGCATCGACCTCTCCGGCCACACGCTGGTGCCGTTCGGCGGGGCAGGGCCCGTACATGCCGCGCAGGTTGCCGAAGACCTTGGCATGCCGCGCGTGCTGGTGCCGCTGAATCCGGGTGCCTTCTCCGCGCTGGGCCTCCTGTGCACCGATGTGCGCCATGATTACCTGCGCTCGGAAATGGCGGCGCTAGCCGGTCTCGATCCCGCCCATGCTGAAAGTTGTTTTGCAGCTCTGGAAGCGGCGGCGCGCGACGAGGTGGAGGGCGAGGGACTTTCCGCCGGCGCCATTCACTTCTCGCGCGAATTTGACCTGCGATACGAGGGGCAGGGCTACGAACTGCGCGTGTCGCTCGACGGTCTCTCCATCCCGTTGGATGTTCCGGCTCTTGCGCAGGTGGCGGATCGGTTTCACGATCTGCACACTGAAATCCATGGCCATGCCGCTCGCGATGCGGTGATCGAGGTTGTGAGCTACCGCCTGCGCGCTAGCGTGCCGATGCCAAAGGCAGCGTCCGGCAATGCCAGTGCGGCGAATGCTGCAGGCGAAGCGAAAGCTGTCGGCATGCGTTCGTTGACTTTGGGACCGGGCCGGGTTCTCGATGCCGCGATTTGGCGGCGCGAAGAGCTTGCTTCGGGATGGATGGCGCGAGGTCCGGCCATCATCGAACAGCCCGATGCAACGACAATCGTTCCCGACGGTTGGAGCGTTCGTTGCGACGACCATCTGAACCTCGTTCTGGAAAGGGCGGCGCAATGAGCACTGCACCCGTCGATCCTGTCACCGTACAGATTTTGCGCAATCGAATAGCCTGCCTGATGGAAGAGATGGCGCATCATTTCTTCCGCTCCGGCTATTCCACCATAGTTCGCGAAAGCCGCGATTTTTCATGCGTGATTGTCGATTGCGAAGGCCGGCTGATTACGTCGCCGCCGATGTTCTATCACGCGACGGCCTACTACCATCTGGCGCAGAGCATATTGTCGATCTACGGCGGGGACGCTCTCGAAGATGGCGATGTATTCGTTTCCAACCACCCTTACGAAGGCTTTGTGCCGCATGCGCCCGACATGGCGATCATGGCTCCGGTCATCATTCAGGGAGATCTGATAGGCTTCGCCAGCGCCATCGCTCACAAGGCCGATGTCGGCGGTACGGTGCCTGGATCGAGCTACGGCCAGGCGACCGAAATGTATCAGGAAGGCATGATGCTGCCGCCGATCCGTCTGGTTGCCGGCGGTAGAGTCAATCGTGATATCGAGCGCCTGATCGCTTCGAACAGCCGTCAGCCAGCACTTGTGCTCGGCGACATGCGCAGCCAGACCGGTGCTGTCGCCATCGGCCGTGACCGGATGAAGGACATCGCCCGCGAGATGGGAGCGGCAGCCCTGCTTGCAGCTCTCAAGGAAACGATCGAGGCGGCTGGGCGCGAAATGGCCGCGGCGCTCGCCCGCCTGCCCGATGGCGAGGCGGAGGCGGAAGCCTTTCTCGACAACGATGGTGACCGCAACGAGCCGCCGGTGCGCTTGCACGCAAAGGTAACCGTGAAGTCCGGGCATCTGACCTTTGATTTCACCGGCAGCGATGACCAGCGCCCGACGCCGGTGAATCTGCGCCCGCCGCTGGTGGAAGCTGCCTGCTTCCACGCCCTGATCGCCCTGATTGATCCGCACCTGCGCTATAGCGATTCCTCGCGTAAGTGGGTCAATGTCGTTACGCGCCCGGGTAGCGTCTGCGATGCAACACCGCCGGCGCCCTGTTCCAATTACATGAAAATATGTCAGCGGCTGATCGACGTAGTAATAGAGGCCCTGAATCCGTTTTGCCCGGTACGTGCGGCGGCGCATGCCGGTGGTAGCGGCGGTTCCATCGTCGCTACATGGGGGCGTGATCCTGCCGCCGCTAGCACTCGCCATGTCTCGCACAACCAGCACGAGATTTTCGGGTCCGCTTATGGCGGTAACGCCCAGCAGGATGGCGCCTCCGGCACGACCGTGCACATGTCCAATATCTATGTGACGCCCATAGAGATTGTTGAAACGGAGTTTCCCTGCCGGGTAACGAAATTCGAGCTGGTTCCCGGTTCCGGCGGCGATGGAGAGCATCGCGGCGGCATGAGCTTCCGCCGTGAATACGAAGCGCTGCAACCGGCCGTGGTCTATTACCGCGGTGACAAGACGAAATATCCTCCTCGAGGTGTCGAGGGTGGCAAAGACGGCAAGATGAGCCGCTTCCTGATGTATCCCGATACGCCGCAGGAAAAGCAGATGCCGGCCAATTGCCGCGTTGAGCTGAAAATCGGCGAACGCTTCCGTATCGAGGGTGCTGGCGGAGGCGGTTATGGGGATCCGGCAAATCGCACTGCGGCGGCGAGGAAACGTGACGAGGAGGACGGTTATATCTGACCGGTGTTTATGTATTACATTGGTAAGAGCCGGATGTATTCCGACCTGTACGGCACAGGAGGCTACAAGATGACCGACACGGCAACTGGTCCCTGGATCCCATGCCCCGATTGCAAGGGCAGGGGACAAATCGAAGTCTCGGATGTGTGCACCCTGTGCGGCGGATTTGGCAATCAGGACCCGGACCATCGCTACGGCGGCTACGAGAAATGCCGCGCATGTCATGGTAGCGGCCGCCGGAAACGGCGCGAGCCCTGTACGAGACGTGGCGGGGCGGGCGTTGTCGCCCCTGAAGCTGATCCCGGTAAAAATGGATGATGGCAATTCGATTGCGGCAATCTCCCGCCTTGCTTCCATGGGCTGCCCGCTGGCAATATGGCCTTTACAATGATAGCCGCGCGCATAGCGGATACAGGGAAACGCCATGTCATCACACCATGCTTATGCCAATTTGATTGACGATCGTCCGCAGGACGGCGTCTTCCGCATCAACAGGCGCATTTACAACGATCCGGCAGTCCTGGAAGCCGAATACGAACGCATTTTCGAGCGTACCTGGCTGTTCCTGTGTCACGATAGCCAGATTCCCAACCTCGGCGATTTCATCGCGACATGGATGGGCCGCCAACCGGTGATCGTCGTGCGCAATGGCGATGGTGAAATCGGCTGTTTCATCAACTCCTGCGGCCATCGCGGCGCTCTGCTGGTGACGCGCAGGACTGGAAACGTCAGCACTTTCGATTGCCCTTATCACGGCTTCTGTTTTGACACGAAAGGTAAATGCGTCTCGGCGCGCAATCGTCAGAGCGGCTGGAAGGACGACTTCGACATCGCCCGCTTCAACCTGCGCGGCGTCGCGAAAGTTGCCAGCTATCGCGGCTTCGTATTCGGCTCGCTGACCGAGGACGTCGCCGATCTTGAAACCTTCCTCGCCGGCACGGCCAGGCTGATCGACCTGTTTGTCGAACCTGCCCCGGCGGAACTGGAAATCGTGCCGGGCTTCTGTACCTACATTTCCAATTGTAACTGGAAGCTGATGCACGAGAACGGACCGGACGCCTATCACGCGCCGGTTGTGCATCGCAACTTCGCCGAGACGATTGCCAACCGCGAGGCTCGCGACGGCCTGCAGGGCATGGCGAAAACCGAGCGGGGGCGCCTGACCGCACGCATCGAATCCGGCAGCTACGAAGTCGGCAACGGCCATACGATTTTCTGGCACGAGCGGATCGATCCCTCCGTCTATCCGATTTACGAACATCGCGAGGAATTATCGAAGCGCTTCTGGCCGGCGCAGCTGGAGTGGATAATCGGGCGCGGCCGCCACATAACGGTGTTCCCGAATCTGCTGCTGAACGATCTGGCAAGTTCGCATCTGCGGACCTATCGGCCGCTTGGCGTCAACAGGATGGAAACGACAATCTGGTGCATCGCGCCGAAGGGTGAACCGCCGGCTGAGCGTGCTGCGCGCCTGCGCAAGTTCGAGGATTTCTTCCTGCCAAGTGGCATGTCGACGCCTGACGATATCGCCCTGTGTGAGGAGGCGCATATCGCAAGCTTCGGCAAGCACGCCGGCTGGTTCGAACTGACCCGCGGCGACGCTTTCCGCAGCGATGGTCCGGACGATGCCGCAAAGGCGATCGGTATGGAGCCACTCGCCAGCACCACGAGTTGGGATCACGAACTGACGTTGCAGGGCGTTTATCGCCAGTGGCGGCGCATGATGCAGGCAGGCGGGTGAGGGCGCGATAATGACTGATATCGACTTGCTTGCTGACGTAACCGCATTTCTTAACCGCGAGGCGCGCCTGCTCGATGCGCAGCAATGGCACGATTGGCTTGAGCTGTATTGCGAGGACGCCATTTTCTGGGCGCCGGCCATGCGGATGGAGGGCGGTTATACGAACGACCCGGAACTGGAACTCAATCTCATTTACATGAAAGGCCGCGCCGGTCTGGAGGACCGCGTGTTTCGCCTCGGCACGCAACTCTCGCTGGCCTCGACCCCACTGCCGCGCACCCGTCATTTTCTCAGCCTGATCACCATCGATTTGGTGAGCGAAACGGACGTACAGGTCTTCGCCAACTGGCAGGTCGCCTGGTACGCCGACGTGCGCGGCCAGCAGGGCAGGGCCGGTTCCTACGAATACGTTCTGCGCCGGACGGATGAAGGACTGCGCATCGCGCAGAAGAAGATCCTGCTGCTGGAGAGCGATATCGACGGCTATTTCGATTTTTACGGAGTGTAGCAGGCACAGCGCCGGTCGTGTCGCTCTTGCCGCATCCCCGTTCACCCCGCTATGGTCCAGGGGAAGCGAATTTCCAGGAGGCAAAATGCCCAGCGCCCTGTTCACGCCGATAAAGCTGCGCGAGCTTGAACTCGCCAATCGCATTGTCATTTCGCCACTGTGCCAGTTCAGCGCCGTCGACGGCAACGCCCAGCCTTGGCATCGCATGAACGCCATGCATCACTTGGCGTCCGGAACGGGGTTGCTGATTCTCGAAGCTACCGCGGTGGAGGATATCGGCCGCATTACCGCCGGCTGTCTGGGCCTCTACAGCGATGAGAACGAGGCGGCGCTTACCCAGCTGGTTGCTGACGCCCGCACCATGTCCAACACGCCCATCGGCATCCAGCTCTCCCATGCCGGCCGCAAGGCGTCCTCGCGCCCGACCTGGGAATTGTGGAAGGGGCCGAACCTGACCGAAGAGGAGGGCGCCTGGACGCCTGTCGGCCCGACGGGGGAAGCCTATACCGAAGGTTGGCCGGAGCCGAAGGAACTCGATGCGCAGGGGCTGACCCGTATCGTCGACCTGTATGTGGACGCCGCCCGCCGCGCCCAGCGCTGCGGCTTCGACATGCTCGAAATCCATGTCGCCCACGGCTATCTGCTGCACCAGTTCCTGTCGCCGATGTCGAACCATCGCACGGACAGGTACGGCGGCAGCCGCGAGAACAACATGCGCTTTCCACTCGAAGTGATAGCGGCGGTGCGCGAGGCATGGCCAGCGGAAAAGCCCATCGGCGTTCGCTCCACCGGGCGCGATTTCAACGAGGGCGGTCTGGAACTCGACGACGCGGTCGTCTTCGCCCGCGAGCTGAAGAAGCTGGATATCGACTATGTCGTTCCCTCGGCCGGCAATGTCGCGCCGGGTATGAAGCTGCCGAAGATCGAGCCGGGCTATATGGTCCACTTCGCCGAGCGGATCAAAAGGGAAGTCGATATCAGGACCATGGCAGTGGGCCTGATTGTAAAGCCGGAACAGGCGAACCAGATCATCGAAAGCGGTCAGGCCGATATGGTTGCCATCGGCCGCGCCTTTATCGACGATCCTCGTTGGGCCTGGCATGCGGCAGTGGCGCTGGGCGAGGAGAATCCGCCAATCCCACCGCCCTGGCAGCGCGTCAATCCGAAGGTCTGGCCCGCCTACAAGATGGCCCGCAATGAGAAAAGCGATCTGGAAGCCGGCATGGGACATATGCGGCGCGAATAGGACATGCACGCGGACAGGACTTGCAAATGACGAATGACGGGGGGCAGGGCGCCTATCAGCCGCGCCGGATATCGCGCACGCGGGCGCTCGATATTCGCGGTATGCGATACAATATCCGCGAATGGGGAGACGAGCGTGCGCCGCTGCTGCTTTTCCTGCATGGCCATCGCGATGCATCGAGCACATTCCAGTTCGTGGTCGATCTGTTCCAACAGGACTGGCATGTGGTCTGCCCCGACTGGCGCGGCTTCGGCCAGAGCGCCTGGGCCCCGCAGGGCTACTGGCACCAGGACTATCTCGCCGATCTCGATACTCTGGTGGACAGCCTGAGCCCGGACCGGCCTGTACGGCTTGTCGGCCACAGCCTCGGCGGCAATACGGTGAACACCTTTTCCGGTGTGCGGGCAGAAAGGGTGATACGGGCCTGTTCGCTGGATGGCTTTGGTCTGCGCACCAAAAACGCAGATGATTCGCCTGAACAGTTGCAGAAATTCCTTGATGCCTGGCGCGCCCCGCTGCCCGGCGCGCGGCCCTATCCCGATGTCGCCTCCATGGCGGACCGCTTGATGCAGGCCAACAAGAACCTTACCCGCGACAAGGCCCTGTTTCTGGCTGCCCACCAGCACCGGAAACTGGACGGTGGATCGCTCGCATGGAGTTTCGATCCTGCCCATGCGAGGCCTTTCGGTACACTGCACCGGGTGGATGAACTGGCCGCGTGCTGGCGGCTGATTGCCTGTCCCATGCTGTGGATCGCATCGGACAGGATATTCCCGCCCAGCATGCGTGGTGATTCGCTGAGCTTCGAATGGCGCATGGAGCAGGTGAAGGACCTGACGTTCCATCGTCTCGACGGCTCCAGCCACAATGTCCACCACGATGCCCCGGACCGGGTCGCAGCGCTGGTCGAGGAGTTCATGGCGCCGACACGTTAGGCCGTCGCTTCGCTCCTGCGCCTGCGGGGAGGGTGCGATCGACGCAGCGCGTCATGCAAATTTGCATGCAAGATGCCGAATTTGCCGTTGCCAAATGGATTGCAGCGCCCATTTCTCGAGAGTGCGGTCTGGCGCATCGGCTCGAAGCTGCTATCATGTTTCGATGCATATGTTAGCGAAACCTGTTCCTCCCGTACCGACCCGGTCGTGGCGCTTGCGCACAACATGCATGGCATTGTCGCTGCTGGCCCTTCCGATTGTGGCCCCGGCGTCCACAAGCGCATGGGCGCAGGATTTCACGACTGGCCTGCATGCCTATGAGGCAGGGGAATATGCCACGGCTTTCGGAAACTGGTGGCCGCTGGCGCTCAAGGGTAATGCCAAGGCCCAGGCTTCGCTTGGTTTGCTGTATTATTCGGGCAAGGGAGCGCCGCGCGACTACGCCAAGGCCCTGCTCTGGTTTTCGCGGGCTGCAGAAGCCGGTCAGCCTACTGCCCAGTTCTTCATGGGCGTGCTCCATTATTACGGCAAGGGTGTGCCGAAAAACCTCGGCCTGGCCCACGCCTGGTGCGACATTGCTGTCACCAATGGCTATATGGACAGCCTGTTCTGCCGCGACGCAATCGAACCGGAGATGTCCGAGGCCGACAAAAAGGTATCCGAGAAGTTCACCACCCAGTTCAATCTGACCCACGATTTCAAGAACTGACGGTTTTCACATCCGGCAGTCGTGCAAATTTGAACTGCCGCAATCTCAATCGCGGTTCTCCGGTGATATTTTAAACTTATTTTTCAACGGCAACCGACTGCTCAGGCGCAGCTTTTGCTCAATCTTGATCATGGCTTGAGTGACGCTTGGCCTTAGAGTTGGGACTGGCCGGTCGCGCTCATATTGGAATTGTAAAAATTCAACTTGTGCGTCTGCCGGAAATGGCGCAATGTACGCAGCCTGACGGCCTCCCTGTGGGGCCGGAGGCAGCGCCTGCTTTTGGCCGCGGCAAATTTGCGGAATGTAGAAGCAAGGCACATAGGAAACCAATCAAGGAGACGGCAATGTCTGAAGATTGTCGGACATCGCATGGCCAATGCGATGCTCACAACCACGACGCACACCTCCCGGCCGATAGCCTCACAGTGGCAGGTCCGATAGGTGCAGTGGCGCGCACTAAGACGACTCGGCGCACATTCATCAAGGGTGTTATCGCATCCGGCGCGGCAGTCGGCGCTTCCGGATTTGTTCTGCGCGGCGAAGCGCAGGCCCGGACCGCAGGTGCCGTCGAAAGGCTGGTGAGCCTGAAGATCAACGGTCAGACCAAGCGCGTCGATGTGCTGCCGCACGAGACGCTGGCCAATACCCTGCGCAACAAACTGAACCTTACTGGCACGAAGCTAGGCTGCGACCGCGGCGAATGCGGCGCATGCACCGTGATGGTTGGCGATACGGCAGTCTATTCCTGCACCACGCTGACCCATTCGGTCGCCGACAAGGAAATTACTTCCATTGAAGGCGTCGCCAAGGGCGGCAAGTTGCATCCCGTGCAGCAGGCTTTCATCGAGGAAATTGGCCCGCAGTGCGGTTTCTGCACTCCAGGTCAGGTTATGTCGGCCGTGGCGCTTTTGAAGGCCAATCCGAAACCGACCGTCGAGCAGGCCAAACGCGCCATGTCCGGCAATCTGTGCCGGTGTGGTTCCTATCAGCAGTATCTTGCTGGTGTGATGCGCGCAGCGAAGGGAGCCTGAGATCATGGAATACAAACAGATCGGTAAAAACTTCACGCCTCCCGACATGGTCGCCAAGGTAACCGGCGCGGCCAAATATGCGGAGGATTTCCGTCCCGAGGGCCTGCTGCGTGCCAAGCTGCTGCTCAGCCCCTTCCCGCATGCGCGTGTCCGCAATATTGACATGTCCGCTGCGATGAAGATCAAGGGCGTTGTAGCCATCATCACTGCCAATGACGTGCCGCAGTTTCCGCCGCCGCAGGATCCGATCCTGTACAAGGAAGCAATGTTCCGCGGTGCTCCGATTGCGGCTGTTGCTGCGGAGAGCGAGGAAATCGCTGCTGCTGCCATCGAAGCCATCAAGGTCGATTTCGAACAGTTGAAGCATGTGATGGATCCGCTGGATTCGCTCTATCCAGGCGGCCAGAACGCCTTCACCGGGGGTAACGTTGCGAATGTCCGTCTGCCCCTGCAGACCATCCGCTGGACCGCCAAGGACTTTGCCGGCTTCGACCAGGGCAAGATGCCAATGGGTAAGCCTGCCGAGGAGTGGAGCTTCGGTGATCTCGATGCAGGCTTCAAAAAAGCTAAAGTGATCGTCGAGCGCCCGTTCCTGACTGCCGGCAATTCCCATCACTCAATGGAGCCTCGCACCAATATGGCTTACTGGCAGAACGGCAAGTGCTATCTGCACGGTTCCATGCAGAGCCAGGCATTTCCGCTGCCGGGCATTGCTCGACAGATCGGTGTCAAGCCCAGCCAGGTTGTGTTCATCGCCGAATATTGCGGCGGTGGTTTTGGCTCCAAGGGATCGGGCTATTCGGAAGTCGTGATTTCCGCGCATCTGTCGAAAAAGGCGGGTGGCCGTCCGGTGCAGGTACGCGTGTCGCGTGAGGAAGAATATTACATCGGCAAGGGCCGGGCCGGCTTCCAGGGCTGGGCCAAGATCGGCTTCGCCGAAAACGGCCGTGTTACTGCTGCCGACGTATACTGCGTGCAGGATAATGGTCCGAACCGCGGGTTCTGGGATTTCCGCAACTGCGGCCATGCGGTGCAAGTGATCCTGCAGCCGGAGACAATGCGTTTCCGCGGCATGGCGGTGCTGACCAACACCCCCCCACGCGGTCCGCAACGTGGGCCGGGTGAAAATCAGGCGGCCATGGCGCTCGAGCCCTATCTCGACGAGGCAGCCGCCAAGTTGAATATTGACCGTGTAGCCATCCGTAAGGTCAACGCCATGGATAACAATGGGAAGGATGGCCACAAGAACGACAAGCCAATAACCAGCGCTTATATGAAGGAAGCATTGGACAAGGGCGCCAAAATGTTCAACTGGGAAGCAAAGAAGAAGCTTTCCGGAAAGCGCGTCGGCAACAAGCTTCACGGCATCGGTGTCGGCCAGGCTTTCCATGGAGCGGGTTCGGCTGGCTTTGACGGCCTGATCCGCATCACACCCGATGGTAAGTTGCATGTTCATCAGGGTGTCGGCAATCTTGGTACTTACTCCTACGCGGCCACTGCGCGTGCTGCTTCGGAAGTGCTGGGAGTGCCGTGGGAAAATGTGGTTGTCATTCGCGGCCGTACCGACCGTCACCTGCCATGGATGATCGGCCAGTTCGGTTCAAATACGGCCTACACCGCGACCCGTTCGAACTATGTCGCTGCCATGGATGCCAAGGCCAAGCTGCAGGAGATTGCAGCTTCAGTGCATGGCGGTAAGGCTGCCGATTACGACCTGAAGGACGGCAAGATCGTCTCGAAGGATGGTTCGAAGTCGATGAGCTTCGGCGATGCGGCCAAGAAGGCCGTGGAAATGGGCGGCAAGTTCTCCGGCAAGGAACTGCCGAAGAACATCAACCCCATGACCCGCGCCGCCGCGACCGCGGTTGCCGGTACCGGCCTGATGGGCGTCGCCAAGGACACCCTGAAGAAGCGCGGCATGGTTCCGGGCCTTTGCGCTGGCTTCTGCCATGTAGAAGTTGACGCCGAGACCGGAAGCGTTGCCATCAAAGAATATGTTGGCGTCACCGACTGCGGCACTATCCTGCATCCGCTTGGCCTCCAGTCCCAGATGCATGGCGGCGCCATGATGGGCTTTGGCATGGCTCTTTCGGAACGCATCGTCTACGACCACGCGCTGGGTTTGCCGGCAAATGTCAGCTTCAATCAGGCCAAGCCCCCGACGTATCTGGAACTGCCGGAGAAGTTCGAATGGGCTGCAGCCGAGATGCCAGACCGAGACAATCCAGTTGGTGTCAAGGGCATGGGCGAGCCGGTACAGGGCGCTGCTGCCTCTGCACTGATCAGCGCCATTGAGGACGCGCTTGGCGGACATCATTTCGCGAAGACGCCGATCGTAACCGATATGATTGTCAATGCTCTTGCCAAGCAGAAGCAGTCGTACCGGCCACTCCAAGCCAACACAATGTAAGGGAGCCCATCATCATGATGATCAAAGATGTCATTCCGGGCTTCGAGCTGTTCAGGCCCAAAACCGTTGACGAAGCCGTAAAGCTTCTCGGCGCCCACAAGAAGGATGCATGGAAGCTGGCAGGCGGAAATGATTCCCTGTCCTGGATGAAGGATCGCGTGAAGCGTCCCAAGCAGGTCATCGATCTTTCCGGTGTCGCCGGTCTTGCCGGCATCAAGGAAACTGCGGACGGCATCGAAATCGGCGCAATGACCACATTGACAGATATCGAGAACAATGCGGCGGTGAAGAAGAGCTATCGTCTTCTTGCCGATGCTGCCGGCCATGTGGCAAGCCCGCAGATCCGCAACACCGGTACGCTCGGCGGCAACATCAATCAGGATGCCCGCTGCTGGTACTACCGGTCCGGCCTGCCCTGCTACCGTGCTGGCGGAACGACCTGCTTCGCCGATACGCCAGAAGGCCAGAACCGTGAACATGCCATTTTCGATGCTGCACGCTGCGTTGCAGTGACCCCGTCGGATGTGGCCCCGGTTCTGGTTGCCCTGGACGCCGTGATGGTGGTCAAGGGTCCCGGCGGCGAGCGCACCGTAAAGGCCGAAGATTATTTCATCGGCCCGAAGACGGACATCACCCGCATGACCCAGGTTAAGCCTGAAGAATTGCTGGTTGCAGTCCGTATCCCGAAGACTTTCGCAGGCGCCAACTTCTATTTCGAGAAGGTGGCCGACCGTAAGTCCTGGGACTTCGCGCTCGTCAATGTCGCTTCAGCGATCAAAGTCGACGGTGGCAAAGTCTCCGATGCCCGTATCGTTGTCGGTGGTGTTGCATGCACCCCGCGCCGTGCGGTCGCAGCTGAAGGCGCGATCAAGGGTTCGGTAATCAACGCCGATGCCGCAAAGCTGGCCGGTCAGTCGACCAGCCGCGGTGCGCGTCCGTTGAACTACAACCACTTTAAGGTGCCGCTGATGGCCAACCTGGTGACCCGCGCCGTGCGCGACGCCAAAGCCTGATGCCTTCAGGCCGGCTTTTCAGCCGCGCCTGACTACAACTAGTAGCTGGAGCCCCTGCGCCGCAATGCGTCAGGGGCTTCTGCGTGATGCAGGGCATTTAAGCGCGATGAATGCTTGAAACGCAGTTGTGGTGCAGTACAAGAAGCATCGAATGAGAGAGCGGGCCTGGTATTACGGCACATTGACTGGAGTGGAGCATGAGTGAATTTTCAATCGGTGTGGTGGGTCTGGACCTGATAGGCGGCGCGATAAGCGAGCGTCTTGAAGATCTAGATTTCGCTCACGTAGTTACCGACATCAATGCCCAGAATCTACAGATCCATGTTGCCGAATCGGGGATTGCCCCGGCCGCCACGCCGACGGATGTTGGTCATATGTGTGATCTGATATTTGTGGTGGAATCCAGCGACACAACCTTTCGCGAAAGCGTCGTCGGCCCGACCGGCCTGATCCATGGCGTGTCGAGTGGTACCATCATTGTCGATATGAGCGAGGCTGATCCGCGCACCGGGGTCGAGATGGCCGGCCGGCTGGCATCGAAGGGAGTTGTCTGGCTGGAAGCGGCTGTCGTTGGAAGCGCCGAGGATGTTCGCGAAGGACGGGCGACATTACTGACGTCGGGCCGCGAGGATGCATTGGCGCAGATCGATCCGCTGCTGTCCGCGCTGGCGGCGCGTTCCCTGCGCCTCGGACACCTGGGGTCTGGCAAGCTGGCCAAGGCCCTGGGCACATCCGCCAATGCCATGGCCGTGGCACTCTACACGGAAGTCATGCTCATCGCCAAACGCGCCGGTCTTGATGCAGCCGGCGTCCTTGCGGCCTTGCCCTATCTGGCGCCCGGCGCAGGTTCACCACCTGAATCCATCGCAAGCGAAGTGCTGACAGGCCGCTATGATTCGGGAACGCCGATCGATCTGGTCCAGCAGGATATTCACACCGTGGTCGAAGCTGCGGTCCGGGCAGGCGCGCCCGCGCCCATGTTGTCGATGGTACAGTCCGCTTTCGCAGCAGCGCGTTATGTCGAAGACGCCAATGGCGATGCCTCCGACATGCCGCGCTGGCTTGCACAAAACGCTGGTGTGGAATTCGTCCTCGACAATGCTGCGGAAGAAGATAGGGCGGAGACGCCAGGCACATCTGACGGGGCCTGATGGAGATCAACAAGCCCAGGATGCGCGAACGGGAAATCTGCCCAGAAACGGTTATCCGGTCTGGCGCAGGCGTGTTCCATCCGTTATTGAAAGACATGGAAGGAAGCGGTTTCGGAGGCTGATATGTTCAGATATTCCAAATCCATTTATGGCGGCCAGGAGCAGCTTATCGGCGCGTCCTGGGATTTGATTCCGTGGTTTGCTGCCGCGGGCGTGGCCTTTGTCGTCATTCACCTGATCGCCGCGGCGATGAGCCGGTCCGGCAAACGTGTCCGCCATTGATAGTGTTGGGTAGACGAGAATATGACTGAGACGAATTCGGCAAATACTGCTCCTGCGCAGAATGATCGTGTGGTCCGGCATACGCTGATCGACCGGCTCTATCACTGGCTGATGGCGCTTGCTGTATTGACGCTCATGGGGACCGCTTTTCTCCCTATTCTTGGCATCAAGTTCGAATGGATAACCGTTCATTGGATGTCCGGTATCCTGCTTGCGGTTCTGGTGTTGATTCATATTTTGCGAGCGATGATCTGGCAGGACTGGCGGCACATGATGATCTGGCCGTCCGATATTCGCGATATCTGGCGCGGCTTTGTCTGCCTTTTCTCTAGCACCGCCGCACTTCCCGCTAAGCCCGGCAAATACAATCCGTTGCAGAAACTATACCATCTCGGTTCGGCGGTTTTCGTGCTGGCGATTGTCGGCACCGGCCTTGTCATGTTGCTGAAGATAGATACGCCATTCTGGCGGCGTAATCCCTACGTCCTGTCCAACGATACCTGGGGCTGGATCTATGCGCTTCATGGTCTTGGCGCGATGGTGATGATCACAATGATCATCATTCACGTCTATTTTGCTCTTCGTCCGGACGAGTTCTATCTGACGAAATCGATGTTTCGCGGCTGGATAAGCCGCAAGGAGCATCAGCAGCATCACGATCCCGAACAATGGCGCGGGTGACATACCCGGCTTCTAGCCCCACTGTTATTCATTGACCTCTATCGAGGATTGAACCCAAGGATTGAACCATGGCCACTCCGGCTGACGACGCTACCGCTGCAGGCAAACCGGACAATATTGCCGATGCCATTGATGCAATAGAGGAAACCTACGATTTCCTGCTCGCCTATGCGGCGCAGGGGCGCGAGCCGGAAACAGCCGATCCCATGGGCGTTCGGCTCTATCTCACCCGCGCTGTCGACGGTATCGACTATCTTGGAGCCGTGAAAGCTGCGGAGCTTGGGGCCTCAGAGGGTTCCATCGCGGATGCCACAGAGGCCCTGCTTGCCGTTCTGCGGGACGATGCAATGAAGGCACGGGCAGCGATAAGCTTCATTCTCGCGCAACAGGCAATCGGTTCGCAAATGATTGACAATCTCAATGCCTCGATACACCTGCGTGCGCTGTTGACCGATATATTCCTGCTGGACGAAACGCTGGGCGAGCGCGAAGCGTAGTTGCTGCGTACGAGGCCTCACCGGCCTCCCGCATGTGCCTTTATTTTCTCGGCAAGTTCCGCCTGATAATCCTCGACCGGCCTGAAGCCCGGCGAGCTCTTGCAGAACTCCAGTGAGCGAGCGCGGATTTCATCCGCAGGAAGGGAAAGGTCCAGCGTCTCGACGCAGGGCTGGTCAATGTACCAGGGCGAGTCGCAGAATATTTCGATACGGTTGCCCTCGGGGTCGCGGAAATATATCGACCAGGCATTACCATGGTTTGTGCCGTAAAGATCGTGCACCCCGTCTGCCGCCCTCACCCGTTCGTGCATGGCCTTCAATTCCTCCACGGATGCAACCCGGAAAGACATCTGGTTGATATGGTTGAACGGCATGTGCGCGGGCCGGCCCTCCACCAGCACCATCTGGTGGTGGTCGTGTTCGTCCCAGGTGGTGAATACGATCTTCGATCCGCGCGCTACACCCCTGTCGCTGACAGTGAAGCCCAACACCCGCGTATAGAAGTCCTCC
>JAPOIA010000170.1 GCA_029979185.1 Alphaproteobacteria bacterium
GTCGTAGTACGTATACGTGGACCCATTGCTGTATCCGCTGGATTAGGTATAGCACTTGTATTTACAGTTGGCATTTCACTCATAGCTTCACGTCGACTCGTAGCTTGCGCTTGTCGTAGAGCGTCTTGCGCGAAATGCCGAGCGCCTCGTAGGTCGCCTTTAGACTGCCGCCGTTGGCTTCCAGCGTCGCAGCAATCACTTGCCGCTCAAAGTCGGCCATTTGCACTGCCAGCGGTTGCTGTGGCTGAACGGCAGCCATCCCCGCCCCGCCGGGAGCGGTGCTGAATCCGGGATCGAGGCCCATGACAAATCGCAGGGCGGCATTCTGCAGCTCCCGGACGTTGCCTGGCCAATCCCGTTGCTGCAAGCTTGCCGCCTGCAACGGGGAAAGCTGCGGAGGCGTTCGGTTCAACCGCACGGCTGCCTGATCGGCAAAGTGAGCAAACAGCAGCGGGATATCGCGAGCCCGCTCACGTAGCGGCGGTATCTCGAGTTTGAGAACGTCCAGCCGGTAATAGAGATCCTGCCGGAAGCGGCCCTCGGCGCTGGCGACACCCAGATCTTCCTTTGTGGCCGCCACGATCCGCACATCCACCGGAATTTCGCGGTTCGACCCAAGACGCACGACTGTTCGTTCCTGCAGAACGCGCAACAGCCTGATCTGCATGTCCCTGGGCATCGATTCGATTTCGTCAAGGAAAACGGTTCCGCCGCTGGCATATTCGAACTTTCCCACCCGCACCTTCGACGCACCGGTAAAGGCGCCAGCCTCGTGACCGAAGAACTCGCTTTCGATAACCGTTTCCGGCAAGGCACCGCAATTGATGCTAACGAAATTACCGTCGCGGCGCGATGATCGCTCGTGCAGACTGCGCGCCACCAGTTCCTTTCCTGTACCGGTCTCGCCGTAAATGAGCACATCCGCATCAGCCTGCGCAAAAGCCAGGAGTTGTTCGCGCAACCGCACCATACCATCGCTGCGCCAGACGATGACGGCATCGAGATTATCGATCGCATCCAGCGACCTGCGCAGGCGGCGCACCTCCAGCACGAGGCTTCGCTTTTCCAGGGCCCGACGGACCGTTTCAATCAATCGGTCCGGTGAGAAAGGCTTTTCGATAAAGTCATAGGCGCCGGCACGAATGGCTTTCACAGCCATTGGCACATCGCCATGCCCTGTCATCAGAATGACCGGCAAATCCGGATCTGCTGCCTGAAGCCGTTCTAATACCTGCAAGCCGGATAATCCCGCCATGAGAATATCCGAAACAACGACTCCGTCGGCGTCGTCGTCAATTGCTGCAATCGCGTCATGGCCGTTCGAAAATGCGGCTACTTCCAGTCCGGCCAATTCCAGGCTTTGCGCCAGGGCCGTCCGCAAATGATCTTCATCATCGATCAGATAAACCGTCGGACTCATTCGGCCGCATCCTCGTGCACATTGGCTCTGACCAGCGTAATCGTGAATACAGCACCGCCATCCGGCCGGTTTGCGGCAGCAATTTCGCCACCAAACTGGCGAACGATCGATTCCGTAATTGAAAGACCCAGCCCCAGACCGCTTCCCGCCTCCTTGGTTGTAAAGAAAGGATCGAATACATGCCCGATCTTTTCCGAAGCAATGCCGGGACCATTGTCCGATACATCCACGACAATATTCCGCCCGTTTTGCATCGCCGAAATCGTCACAACCGGATGTTCACGCCCCTCCATTGCGTCAATCGCATTGGCGATCAGATTGACCAGAACTTGCTGCAATCGCACTTCGCCAGCCATAACCCAGAGAGAGCGGTCCGCCGCACTCTTGTCGATGACAACGCCGGAGGTGGCGATCCGCTGCGCCAGCAGTTCCAGCGCCTCGTCAATGGCCGCATGTAGTTCGACCGGCTTCAGGGGCACGGTTTCCTTGCGCGCGAAGTTACGCAACTGCCGCACAATCCTTGCCATCCTCTCGGTCAGTTCGGAAATCGCCGACAGGTTGGCCGAAGCGC
This sequence comes from Alphaproteobacteria bacterium, assembly GCA_029979185.1. GTDB lineage: Bacteria > Pseudomonadota > Alphaproteobacteria > Rhizobiales > Beijerinckiaceae > Terripilifer. The sequence goes on from JAPOIA010000170.1 coordinate 1,992, forward strand.
GCTCCGGGCGATTGCCATTAAGGAAGGCGCGGGCATTTTCCGAATAGGTCTTGATGGCAGCCAGCGGCTGGTTCAGTTCATGACCGACACTCGCCGACATCTGGCCAATCACCGCCAGCTTCGCCGCCTGAATCAAATCGTTTTGCGCGTTGCGCAATTCCTCCTCGGCGCGTTTGCGCTCGCCGATCTCCACGGTCAGTGATCTGTTGGCCTGCGTCAGCGCCTCGGTCCGCTCTGCAACCCTGCGCTCGAGTTCGGCGGTAATCCGTTCGCGAACCGCGAGCCGCTCGGCATAACGACGCCGGCGTTGCAGGATATTCGATATTCCAAGCAAAAGGGTAGCCAGCATGAAGATGGAAATCGCAATCGCCTGACGTACCTGAAGGTCAACGCCGTTGGTTTTTGCCAGGACGGCAACGGTCCATGAAACATCATGCATCTCGTTCTGAACGACAAGAAAGCGTTCGGTTTTACCGCCAGCTCCACCATTCGCCCCGATTTGCACATCAACGAAGCCTGTGCCCTTCGGCCAGGCTTCAGGCCCCTTTCGTGGCAATTCCCGCAATGACCGGCCTGCATAACGCCTTGTTTCGTCCAGTTCGCTACGATCCAGTTCGGTTAGCGGACCGACGGTCGTCAAGACCCAGGCAGGTCTGCTGCTCATAAAAATCACCTTGTGCGCGCCGATCACCAGCACCTCGCGATCCTCATAGCGCCAACGCGGCTCCAGTTCGCCGATTTGCAGTTTCACCGCAACGACACCCACGACCTTGCCATTGTCCGAGACCGGAGATGCAAAATAATAGCCGCGCTCTCCGGATGTTGTGCCGACAGCATAGAAACGGCCCAGAACTCCGCGCATCGCATCCTGGAAGTAGGGCCGGTACCAGAAATTCTGGCCAATGAAACTGCGCGGCAGGGACCAATTGCTGGCGGCAATTGTCGTCCCTTTGGCATCAATGAGGTAGATGTCGAGAGCGCCGGACAGGTTAGCCAGACGCTCGAGTTCGGCATTGACCTGATCCAAACCCGCCCGGTCCCGCCGGCCCGCCAGCGCATCCGCAACAATCGGCATCCGCGCCAGGACGGACGGATAGTAGCGATGCTTGGCCAGCGTACCACGCAGGTTGGCAACGATCAGATTGAGCGTATTCAAGCTGTGACTTTGCAGATCGCGCACCGCCAGCGTTCGCGTCCAGACAGCCACCTGCCATACGACAGCCGCGCACAACGCCGCACCGGCGAGCCAGATCGCGACCCGCCGCAGGGAAAGCGGCCGGATCGGACCCGAAACTGCAACCGGCCGGAATACTGTCTCTGACACACGATGCTCCTGTTGCGCCGCACACCTCCGCACAGACGCTTCAATCGCGTTCATTTTTGCATTTCCAGCCATTTCGCGCTATCGATAATGAGCTTTTGCCGCTTTCGAAGCGCGCAATGGCAATGAACTGCATAAGCGGTTGCCAACTGAGGCAACCGCGCAAGACAGCAGATACCGGAGGGAACCCATGCGCAGGATGCTATTCGCCGCCGCTGGACTGGTTATTGCAGCAAGCCCGGCAGCCGCACAGAAATACAATCTCACCGTCGCCGGCTACAGTCCCGGCGGACTGGTGTCGACAATCGGCATCGGCATGGACAAGGCCCTCGCCAAGGCATATCCGGGCTCGGCCGTGACCTATCAGACAGGATCGGGCGGTTATTCCAACGCCGTGCTGCTGACACGCAAGAAGGTTCCGGTCGGCTTCATCGGCGACCACGAAATGTCGGTTATCATGGCTGGTAAGCCGCCGATCAAGAAGCCGCTGAAGAATCTGCGGCTGCTGTTCAAGCCTTATGTCGGGGCAACCCGCTTCCAGATCAGCCATGTCCTCGTCCGCAAGGACTTCGCCGAGAAGCACGGGCTGAAGGAATTCGCAGATATCGCCAGGAAGAAACCGCCAATGCGGATCGGCTATAACAGGCCCGGCAATGCAGATGGCGACGTACAACAGACCCAGCTCGAGCTGATCGGCGTTACGCCCGACGATATCAAGAAATGGGGCGGCCAGGTTGTGCGTGCCGCATCACGCGAAATGACCTCCCTGATGCTCGACCGGCGCATCGACGTCATCAGCTTCGGCATGTCGTTCCGCCATCCGCGGGTCCGTGAAATCGCCAAGGGCCTGGAAGTCGTCATGCTTCCGATCTCCAAGGATGTTGCCGACAAGACCACCAAGGCCTGGAACGGCAAGACATGCCAGATCAAGGCCAGCGAATACGATTTCCTGGCCAGGGACAGCTGGGCCACCTGCATTGGCCTGGGCGCCTATGCTGATGCCAGCATGGACAACGAGACCGCCTATAATCTCACCAAGGCAATCTATGAGAACATCGATACCTTCAAGTCCGCACACCGGCTGCTGAAGAAGGTCGTCACCAAGCAGACCCTGTCAGAGCTTGGCAACGTTCCGCATCATCCCGGGGCGATCAAATACATGAAGGAATCCGGGTTGATCAAATAGGGGCTCGACCTAACTTCTCCGAGCACGTATGGACTGACTGCGCGGCGGCAGCGATGCCGCCGCGTTCTGCGATTGAGAGAGAGCCGAGATGGCGAGTAAGAATATATTGTCGGTGGAGTTCTGGTTTTCCGTCGGTGTGCGGCGGGAGCCGAAGGGGTGGCTGTCCTGGGTGCTTACACCGCTGGCTGTCGCATTGGCGATCTACGTCATTCTCGCGGCGACCTACATCATCATTCAACCGTGGGTGCTTACGGCAACCTTCCTTGCCGGAATGATGACAATCGCCTTTATTGCGGTTGGCGCGTCGCCGAACTCAGATCCCGAAAAGCCTGCCTTCCTGGACTATATCCTGTCGCTGGCATCTCTCGCCTGCGGCATTTACTTTGCCTGGAATGCCGAGGTCTTCATCGATCGCATCACAGGTCTGGAGGATCTGCCGTTCTGGGACATGTTCTTCGGCTCGGTCATGGTGTTGCTGACGCTGGAGATAACCAGGCGCAGCACCGGCATCGGCCTGCTGACCGTCGTCCTGATCTTCATGCTTTACAACCTGTTCGGCCACTTGCTCGGTGGCGTGATCAAGCACGGCTACATCAGCCCCAACTGGTTTGTCGAAAAGAGCATCTTCACGACAGAAGGCGTCATGGGCCTTCCGGCGCGCGTAGCTGCAACCTATGCCTTCATGTTCGTGCTGTTCGGCACCTTGCTGCATGCAGCCAAGGGATCGGACTTCTTTTTCGATATTGCGGCCTCCCTGACCGGCCGTTCCGTTGGCGGACCGGCAAAGGTTGCCGTCATATCGTCCGGCCTCTACGGCATGATCTCAGGCAGCCCGACATCGGATGTCGTCACCACCGGCTCGCTTACCATCCCGATGATGAAACGCCTGGGCTATTCGGGTACCGTGGCCGGCGCCATTGAAGTGGCCGCCTCAACCGGTGGCAGCGTCATGCCTCCGGTCCTTGGATCAGCCGCCTTCCTGATGGCCGAATACACCGGCATCGAATATGCCGACATCGCCATCGCAGCGCTCCTGCCGGCCCTGCTGTATTACCTGTGTGTTTTCTCGCAGGTTCACTTCCGCGCCGTCCGGCTCGGCCTGACAGGTCTTGACCCCGACAAAATTCCTGCGGTGCTTCCGGTATTGAAGCACGGCGGCATGTTCATCGTGCCGCTGGTCGTGCTGACTTGGGCCCTGCTGGCCGGATACACGCCGACGATGGTCGCCGTATACGGTTCGATATCCGTTATTGCCGTTTCGTATCTGCGCCGCGACACATGGCTGGGCCCGGTCAAGATCTGGAACGCTCTGGCAGAGACGACCTATCGTATGGTGGCTGTTGCTGGCGCGACGGCCGCAGCAGGCCTCGTCATCGGCGGCCTTGCCATGACAGGCCTCGACCTCAAAACCGCCCATCTGATCTACGCCATCACGTTGAAAGACCAGTTCCTGACCATGGTCGTTGGCGCACTCCTCGCCCTTGTACTTGGTCTCGGCATGCCGACACCTTCGGCTTATATCCTTGCCGCCGTATTGCTAGGCCCGGTCATGACGCAAATCGGCATCGACATGATGGCCGGTCACCTGTTCCTGCTGTACTTCGCTGTGATGTCGGCGCTAACCCCGCCGGTAGCGGTTGCCGCTTATGCTGCCTCCTCCATCTCCGGCGACAATCCACTCGCCACAGCAGCACAGGCCGTCAAACTGGCGCTGGCCGCATTCGTAGTGCCTTTCGTCTTCGTGTTCGGTCCGGAACTGTTGTGGAAGGGCCCGTTATGGAAGACGGGAGTAACGTTCATCACCGCCGCCATAGCCCTGGTGCTCTTGTCCGGCGCTATCGAGCACTACAGCAAATGGGCGGATACATGGTGGCAAAGACTGCTGCTCGCGGCTGGCGCTCTGTTCATGCTCGCCCCGCCATTGTGGAGTGTAGGTATCGGCATCGTTCTGGTGGCGATAGCGCTGGCGCTGACCCGGGTGAC
>JAPOIA010000171.1 GCA_029979185.1 Alphaproteobacteria bacterium
GGAATTCTTCGACTTCCTTTTCGAAAAGCGCGAACTTCGTTCCCGGGCGCTCTTCGAAGCCGGCCAGTCTTTGCTTGGCATAGGTAAAGAAGCCAGGTTTCGACATTTCGCCATCGGCGAGGACGTCGATGCCGGTTTCCGCCTGACGGGCTATACTATCGGACACTGCGCTGGTGACAGCGGCAGCATAGGCTTTTTCATCATAGGGACGGCCCGACAGTTTCTCGCGCATCCTTTCCAGCAGTGGAAGCGGACGGGGAAGACTGCCCGCGTGGGTCGTCAATATGCGGTTTGTGCTTCTTTTCATTGCAATACTCCTGTGCTCAAACTGGATTTGTTGTGGTGCCCTTGAAGGCCATGTAGCCGCCATCGATCAGCATGTCCGTGCCGGTCATGAAGGCGGCTTCCTCGCTGGCAAGAAAGGCCGCTCCTGCAGCGATTTCTTCCGTCTTGCCAGTGCGCCCGACAAGATAGGCCGGTCCCTTGGTCGCATTTGCTTCCTCGCGGCTCTTGAACCGTTGCAGGGCGGCGCGCAGCGTATCGATGGCTCCGGGCGAGATGGAATTGGCGCGGATATTGTCGGCGCCAAAATCGATCGCCAGGCATTTGGTGAATTGGAGAACTGCCGCTTTCGACGAGCAATAGGCGGGCCGCCGCGGCATGCCGATATGCCCGTGCGATGATGCGATGTTGACGATGGCGCCGCCGCCGGCCTTGCGCATTTCGGGCACCGCGAACTTGCACATCCAGAACATGCCATCGAGGTTGACGTTGAACGCAGAGCGCCAGTCGTCATAGGACAATGTTTCGACGGTGCCTTGCGGGGTCACGGTCGCCGCAACATTGGCCAGCGTAGTGAGCTTGCCGAAACGCTCTACAGCTTCCGCAACGGCCTGCTCGCATTGTTCGGCGCGGGTAACGTCAAGGGCAAGGGGATGGGCATTGCCGCCGTTACTTTCGATGGCGCTGACGGTCGCGGCAGCTTTATCCGCGCTGATATCTGCGACTAGAACCGCCGCTCCTTCGGTTGCAAAGCGGCGGGCGATTGCGGAGCCGATTTCTCCGCCGCCGCCGGTGACGATCGCAACCCGGCCTTCCAGCATCTGCGCGGCAGCCATGTTTCCTCCCCTGTTTTGTAGGAGGGAAGCATTCAGCGGGATCGGTGCAATGTCAATGAGTAAGCTATGCCCAATCTTGTATGCATGCGTTGCAGGCTGTCCGCCCGCTTATGCCGTGATAGTCGCCAGCGGGATCGGTGTGAAGCTGGCATTCCGGCCCCCAAAAAAGCTTGCTAGGGCCGGGAGAAACGGTATCTGGCCCAAGGTGGGGCCTGAAAGATGGTTGCATATGCTGATATTGTGGATTGCCGCGGTGTCTCCGGATGAACCGTACCCTGCCTCGGGCAGCAGGCGGGCGACGGCTTCGCGATCCAGTTCGAAGTGGCCAATCTTTTCCAGTCCGAGACGGCGGAAATGCACGGGCGAGCAGGTTCCCGCTTCGGGCCTTTCGAGGATTGCAGCTTTGGCGATGGTTCCAATGCCGGGTTGCTTCGAATAACCGGTTCCGGTCACACCAAGCCGATACCATGCCAGATAACCCAGGGTGCGTTCAGCCTGCAGGACGATTGCCGCTCCCCAACCATCCTGCCGCCAGGATGGTTGATCTTCAGGGGATGCGAAGTAGGAATTGAGGCATTTGCCGGCGCTGGTGGGATAGACGAGGCAGTCGCCTGGCTGCATGATCAGTTCCTGCGGCTTTTTAATCGTCTTGCGCGGTTTTGCGGCAGGTGATCCGGCGATTGCTTCGCGAAGTGTCTGCAATTGTCTGCTTCGCTTGCGCAGGTCGGCAGGCTCCATGCCGAGTTCCGCCATCATCCGTTCATCCTAGCCGTCGTCAATGATGCCAATGGCCATTGCGCGGGTATCGGCGCAGTCGATGCCTTTTTTCGCCATTTGATCCGCCAGGACCAGCCAGAAGGTCGTGTGGTCCTCGTCGTCGGGATTTTCCGCCGCCTCGGGAAAGGCGTCCCGGACGATCCGGGCGATGTCGCTGTCGTCCAGCGGCAGACGGGCTATCGATGTGATGAGCGGGCGCATGTCGGACGCCAGATCTCTTGCATAAAGGCCTGCACCCCAGACGCCCATGAGGAACTCCATTCAGTCAAACTGGAGCCGCTATTGTCGTTAACGCGAGTTAATCGACAGTTTCCTGCCGGCAGTGATGCAGCTTCAGGGTAAACACAAGCGCGAGTTTAGCTGACTTCGCCTGTTGGCGAAGCTTCGATTTCTGCGGGCGGGTTGACCGTTACATAGCCCCCGGCAATGTCGACCCGTGGAACGTTTGCCTTGCTGAATATCAGCATGACTTCTTCCCCATCAAGGCGCTTGATTTCCAGAATGTCACCGGCACCGTAGTTTTCAACGTGCAGCACCGTTCCGAAGACTGTTCCATCCTCAAGGCGGGCCTCCAGGCCGATCAGGTCTGCGTGGTAGAACTCGTCTTCTTCCGGCTCGGGAAGATCATCGCGGCGGATGTAGAGATCTAGATTGGTAAGGGCTTCGGCGGCGGTGCGGTCGGAGACGCCTTCCACCTGTGCAATGAGGACGCCATCCTTGTAGGGACGGGCCTTGAGAATGCGGAAGCGCCGCTGGCCGCTTGAATCGAGCAGGGTCTTGTATTCGGTGATGGCCAGCTGGTCCTGGGTGAAGGAACGAATGCGAATTTCACCGCGCACGCCCTGGGCCCCGCCGAACTTGCCGACAAGCAAAAGCCCGCTGGCGGGCTTGCTGTCCGCCGGCGGCTTGGAGGGACGGGCCGCTGCAGGCCCATCCGTTTTGATGGATCGTTTTCCGGTCACGATAGCGTGCGGATGGGATCTCAGCTGGCGGTTTCTTCGGCCGGGGCTTCTTCAGCAGGCGCTTCAGCCGGTGCAGCAGCAGCAGCCTTGGCGGCTTCTTCCTTGGCTGCGGCGGCGGCGAGACGCTCCTGGGCCTTCTTCTTCGGCTTGGCCTTCTCGGGATTGTTGCGGGCTTCGCGCTTCATGACGCCGAGGGTGTCGAGCAGGCGGGTGACGCGGTCGGTCGGCTGTGCGCCTTTTGCCATCCAGTCCTTGGCCTTCTCGACGTCGATGGTCAGGCGGGTAGCGTCGTCCTTCGGCAGCAGCGGGTTGAACGAGCCGATGCGTTCGATGAAGCGGCCATCGCGCGGCATGCGCGCATCGGCGACAACGACACGATAGTAGGGACGCTTCTTGGAGCCGCCACGCGACAGGCGAATTTTCAGGGACATTGGTTTTCCTTTCAGTTCAATATGAATTGTTGTTGGCGTTAGCCCGGTTCATGTCTTCCGGTTGGTTTTTCCGAATCATTTCTTCTTGGCGAACGGGTTGAAGCCGCCGAGTCCGGGCAATCCGCCCGGCATGCCTTTAGGCAGGTTGAGGCCCGGCGGCGTGGCCGGCAGTTTCGGCATGGTGGGCGGCAGCTTGCTGCCGGCGCCAGCCTGCTCCTGCAGTTTTGCGATCTCTTCCGGGCTGGGCATGCCGCCGCCCATCCCGAACATCTGCGCCATCTTGGCCATGGGACCACGCTTGCCGGCAGCGCCGCCCATCTTTTTCATCATGTCGGCCATCTGCCGGTGCTGCTTCAGCAGCCGGTTAACTTCCTCGACCTTCGTGCCGGAACCGGCGGCGATGCGTTTCTTGCGCGAGGCCTTCAGAATATCGGGATTGCGACGCTCTTTCTGCGTCATCGACAGGATGATCGCGCGCTGGCGGGCAATGGTCTTGTCGTTGATATTGGCGTTGGCCATCTGCTCCTTGAGCTTGCCTGCGCCGGGCAGCATGCCCATTATGCCGCCGAGGCCGCCGATCTTTTCCATCTGGGCAAGCTGGTCGGCCAGGTCGTTCAGATCGAAGCGGCCCTTGGCCAGCTTCTCGGCCATGGCCTGCGCCTTCTCGGCGTCGATATTGGCCGCTGCCTTCTCGACCAGCGCGACAATGTCGCCCATGCCGAGAATGCGATTGGCGATGCGCGACGGATCGAAATCGTCGAGATCGCCAATTTTTTCGCCCGTACCGATCAGCTTGATCGGCTTGCCGGTTACAGCGCGCATGGACAGGGCAGCGCCGCCGCGGCCATCGCCATCGGCCCGGGTCAGCACGATACCGGTGATGCCGACGCTTTCGTTGAAGTTACGGGCCAGGTTGACCGCGTCCTGACCGGTCAGGCTGTCGGCGACGAGGAGGATTTCGTGCGGGCGCGCGGCCTGCCTGATCTCCACCATTTCCTGCATCAACGGTTCGTCAATATGGGTGCGGCCGGCGGTGTCAAGAATGACTACGTCGTAGCCCTGAAGACGGGCGGTTTCCTCGGCCCGTTTGGCGATCTGCACCGGCGTTTGGCCGGGAATGACCGGCAGTGTCTCGATGCCGGTCTGGCGGCCGAGTACGGCAAGCTGTTCCTGGGCGGCGGGACGCTTCACGTCCAGCGAAGCCATCAGGATCTTTTTTCTATATCGCTCTGTCAGCCGGTGGGCGAGTTTGGCCGAGGTGGTGGTCTTGCCCGCGCCCTGCAGGCCGACCATCATGATCGCGACCGGCGGCGCGGCATCGAGCGATATGGGCGCAGCCTGCGAACCCAGCGTTTCCACCAGCACGTCGTTGACGATCTTGATGACCATCTGGCCGGGCGTGACGGAGCGCACGACCTCCTGGCCGACCGCCTTCTGCTTCACCCGGTCGGTGAAGGAGCGCACCACGTCGAGCGCGACATCCGCCTCGATCAGCGCGCGGCGCACCTCGCGCATGGCTTCGCCGACGTCCGCCTCGCTCAAGGCGCCGCGCCGCGTCAGCGTATCGAATATTCCGGAGAGCTTTTCCGAAAGGCTCTCGAACATGGCCTGCTCCAATTCCCTGTTCCGGCCGGCGGGCATGGCCGCCTTCCGGGTTACCTGACGATCCTACCCGGAAAACCCGCCAGCCTATGCGAAACCCAGTTTCCGCAAACACAAAACGCGCCCGGGGGCGCATAGCGCTGCCGGGCGTTGGCCTCCTGCTTCGCGAGCAGGTCGGTTTCTCGGTTCAGACAATCCTGGACAAAGAGTGGGCCGCTTTTAGGCCGGGAACGCATCCAAGTCAACAAAAGCCGCATTGCGACCCTCGGGGAAAGGCTGCCGCTGATCGCTGCCGCGTTTACCGGAAAGATAAAGAAATCTTTATGTGCAGTTGCAAGGCAGTGGGGCTGCTGCTATAGAGCGCGCGGATCGAATTACCCCTCCCGAAAAACGTTAGGAAGAACATGTCCGCCAACGATTACGCAATCGCCGACATTAACCTTGCCAAATTTGGCCGCAAGGAACTGGATATCGCTGAATCCGAAATGCCTGGCCTGATGGCCACCCGCGAGGAATTCGGCGCCAGCCAACCGCTGAAGGGCGCCCGCATCGCCGGCTCGCTGCACATGACCATTCAGACCGGCGTTCTCATCGAGACGCTGAAGGCTCTCGGCGCCGATGTCCGCTGGGCCACCTGTAACATCTACTCGACGCAGGACCACGCTGCCGCGGCCATCGCCGCTGCCGGTACTCCGGTATTCGCCGTCAAGGGCGAAAGCTTGAAGGACTACTGGGATTATTGCCACCGCATCTTCGAATGGGCCGATGGCGGTACCCCGAACATGATCCTGGACGATGGCGGGGATGCCACCATGCTGATCCACCTCGGCCTGCGCGCCGAGCAGGGCGATACGGCATTCCTCGACAAGGCGGAAAACGAGGAAGAAGAAGTCATGTTCGCTTCGATCAAGAAGCGCCTGAAGGAACAGCCGGGCTGGTACAAGAAGAACGCCGACGCGATCAAGGGCGTATCGGAAGAGACCACGACCGGCGTACATCGCCTGTACAACATGCAGAAGGCCGGCACGCTGCTTTGGCCCGCCATCAACGTCAACGACTCGGTCACCAAGTCGAAGTTCGACAATCTCTACGGTTGCCGCGAGTCCCTGGTCGACGGTATCCGCCGCGGCACCGACGTCATGATGTCGGGCAAAGTTGCAATGGTTTGCGGCTTTGGCGACGTCGGCAAGGGTTCGGCAGCTTCGCTGCGCCAGGCCGGTTGCCGCGTCATGGTCTCCGAAATCGATCCGATCTGCGCCCTGCAGGCAGCGATGGAAGGCTATGAAGTCACGACGATGGAAGATGCGGTCTCGCGTGCCGACATTTTCGTCACCACCACTGGCAATGTCGATGTCATCACCGTCGATCACATGCGCAACATGAAGGATCGCGCGATCGTCTGTAACATCGGCCACTTCGACTCCGAGATTCAGGTTGCCGGTCTGAAGAACTTCAAGTGGGACAACATCAAGCCGCAGGTGGACGAGATCGAATTCCCGTCTGGCAACCGCATCATCCTTCTGTCGGAAGGCCGCCTGGTGAACCTCGGCAATGCAACCGGCCATCCGTCCTTCGTGATGTCGGCGTC
>JAPOIA010000172.1 GCA_029979185.1 Alphaproteobacteria bacterium
GCGGCAGCCGTTCGGGTGGCAGCGACTATGGTTCGGTTCCAGGCCGTTTCGATTTCTATGTTCTGTCGCTGTCCTGGTCGCCGAGCTTCTGCGCTTCGGAAGCAGGCCGGCGGTCGCGCTTCCAGTGCCGGGTCGGCGCACGCAATGCCTTTGTCGTTCATGGGCTTTGGCCGCAGTTCAACCGCGGTTCGCCGTCCTATTGCAGCCAGGATAATCCGCCCCGCAACGTGGTGGAGAGCGAAGGCCGGGTGTTCCCGGAATTCGGTCTTGCCCGCTATCAATGGCGCAAGCACGGTTCCTGTTCGGGACTGTCGCCATCGGCCTATTTCAGGACCGTGAAACAGGCGCGCGACAAGGTCGTCATTCCGCCGGCTTTCGCAAATCTCTCTCGCGCTTCGAAAGCCGATCCCGATGCAATCGAAAAAGCCTTCCTTGCCGCGAACAAGGGGCTGCGACCGGACAATATTGCGGTGACCTGCAAGGACGGCGATCTGCAGGAAGTTCGCATCTGCATGAGCAAGGATTTACGCTCCTATGTGTCCTGCGCCGAGGTGGATCGCAGGGCGTGCCGCTCTCCGAGCGTCGATATTCCGCCGCCGCGGTAGCATCAAGAGCCACGTCACGGTCCGACGAAGTGTGAAACACGGTCATCATGAATTACAGACATGCGTTTCACGCCGGTAATTTTGCCGATGTGTTCAAGCACATACTCCTGGTGCGGATGCTTGACTATCTGAAGCGCAAGCCGGCGTCCTTCCGGTATATCGACACCCATGCCGGCATCGGCAGTTACGATCTGGCCGGCGAAGAGGCGGGCCGTACGGGCGAATGGCTGGAGGGCATTGGTAGGCTGCTGGATGCTGAAATACCGGCAGAAATCGCGCCGCTGCTGGAGCCTTATCTTTCTATCGTTCGCGAGCGATTGGAATCCGGCGAGCCTGGGCGCCGAAAGCCGCGCTATCCGGGCTCTCCGGTGCTGGCCCAGGCCATGCTGCGACCGCTCGACCGGATGATATTCTGCGAATTGCATCCGGCCGACGTCCGTGCCCTGTCCCGCCACACAGGCAAGGACAGGCGTGTAAAGATTATCGAGATCGACGGCTATACGGGATTGCGCGCCTATGTGCCACCGGTGGAGCGGCGTGGGCTGGTGCTGATTGATCCGCCGTTCGAAAAGACGGATGAGTTCGCGCAGGTTGCGCGTAGCCTTGCCGAGGCGTGGAAAAAATGGCCGACCGGCGGCTATTGCGTCTGGTATCCGGTAAAGTCGGTCCGCGATGTGGATGCATTCTTCGAGGCGTTGGTTACCGGCGGTGTGGAAAACATCCTGCGAGTTGAGTTTAGTGTCCGCCAGCCAGCGCCGTACAGCGGCCTTGCCGCCAACGGGCTGGCCATCGTCAATCCTCCTTATGTGCTGGAAGACGAAGCGCGGACAATTTTGCCGTTCCTGTGCGATGTGTTGCGGCAGGGACCGGGTTCCAGCTGGCGGATTGACCGCTACGCAGCGGAGACGGCATGAGGTAGTTTCGTTTTGGAACCGGTGCATGACAGCAGGCCGGATTGGGGAGTGGGACATATGTTGTTGCGATATTCACCGGGTTCGCCATTCGGCCGCAAGCCAGCCATCGCCGTGCATCTGCTCGGGCTTGTCGGCAAAATCGACATGGTCAACCATGAGGCAGATCCGGACAACAGCATCCGGCAGCGCAATCCGCTCCACAAGGTTCCCATGCTGGTGACCGACAGCGGCGCGGAAATATTCGATTCGCCTGTTATCGTGGAATATCTCGATGAACTGGCTGGTGGCGGCAAACTTCTTCCCGCTTCGGGCGAGGAGCGCTACAAGGCCCTGACGCGTCTGGCGCTGGCGGATGGCATCGCGGAAGCATCGGTGCTTATCAACTACGAGGACCGCTGGCGGGAACCGGAGCAGAAGTCGCAAAAGTGGATCGAGCATCAGCGCGGAAAGGTCGAACGCGGCTTCGCCTTTTTCGAAGCGAATGTTCCGGCCAGTTTCGATGCCGCCGCGATTGGCCTGTTTTGCGCCGTCACCTATGTCGACCAGCGGAACGATATTCCCGGCTGGCGCGACAGGTTGCCGCGCCTGGCGGCATGGTTCGAGAAGGTTCGCACCAGCGAGTCCTCTATCGCCGCGACAGATCCTTGAGACGTGGGATGAAGGACCGGTTCGGCAACCGTCTGACATGCGCGAGCGCCGATGCAGCCGAAGCCTATGTCGAGGGTGTCGATCTGATGCTCACCGCATGGGCGGGCGCCGAGGGTTGCTTCGACAGGGCGCTGGCGGCCGATCCGGGCTTCGCTCTGGCTCACATCGCGCGCGCCCGCGCCCTGCAGCTGCAAGGCAGATTGGAGGAGGCCGGGACCGTCATAACCTTGGCGCGCGCGCAAGCAGACCGTCTAGACGATCGGGAGCGTTCGCATATCGCGACACTCGCCATGGCCATCAATGGCGACGGGGCAGGCGCCCTGACGGCACTCAGGCGGCATGTCGCGGATTGGCCGCGCGACGGACTCATCCTCTCACTGACGATGGGCGTATACGGACTTTTGGGTTTCAGTGGCGCTGTCGATCATCATCAGCAACAGCTTGACCTGATAGAATCTTTGGCAAGCCACTGGGGCGATGACTGGTGGTTCATTGCCTATCGCGGCTGGGCTCACGCGGAGACCGGCAATGCTGCTTTCGGAGCGCCTCTTTTGGAGCGGTCGCTGGTGTTGCGTCCGGCGAACGGCAATGCGGCGCACGGGCGGGCCCACGCCTTCTATGAACTTGGCGAGACCAGCGCCGCTAGCCTGTTTCTGGATGGCTGGCTACCGGAGTATGCCGGCAAGGGGCCGCTTTATCCGCACCTGTCCTGGCATCTGGCGCTGTTCGCCTTGCGGCAGGGCGATATCGCAAAAGCAGAAGCGCTTTACAGGGAGACGCTTGATACGTCCCTCGGCATGCAGCCGCCGTTCTTTGCGGTAGTGGATGCAGGTGCGTTCAACTGGCGCTGTCTTCTGCGCGGCATAGAGCGGGACGCTGATACTCTTGCGGCCGTTTCCACCTTTGCTAGCGAGCGTTTTCCGCAAGGGGGCATCGGATTTGCCAATGTTCATATCGCCTATGCCCATGCGGCCGCGGGCGATGATGCAGCACTGGAGCGGCATCTGGCGATTACGGCTGACAATGCCGCCCTCCGGGTGCATCCCAACGCGGCGGTCGTGCATCGGATCTGTCTCGGCGTGCAAAGCTACAGGGCTGAGAATTATGGGCATGCAGCATCTCAATTCGAGGCGGCCCTGGCGGAACTGCCGCGTATCGGCGGTAGCCATGCCCAGCGCGATGGCGTTTGGGAGACGCTGGTCAGCGCGCACCTGCGCAGCGGCGACGGAGAACGTGCTGCGGAACGACTGGAAGAGAGGCTGGGGTTGAAAGCAATCTTTGCATAGTTGGTGACCCCTGCGCATCGCCAAACAAAAACCCCCGCATCGCTGCGGGGGGTAATTGCATCCTAACCTGGTACCGGTCAGTGCGGCTGGTCCGCCCAAACCTTCTTCTTGGTGAAGAACATCAGGCCGGCGAAGATAAACAGGAATACCATGGCATTGAAACCGGTCTTCTTGCGTTCTTCCAGCTTCGGTTCGGCAGCCCACATGAGGAAGGCGGCAACGTCCTTGGCGTACTGTTCGACAGTCTTGGGTGAACCGTCGGTATATTCAACCTGATCGTTGTTCAGGGGCTTTGCCATCCCGATCTTGTGGCCGGGGAAATATTCGTTCCAGTTCGGATCGTCCGCCTTGGTGTAGCCGGTCAGCAGAGCGACGATATAGTCGGCGCCGTGCTCCTGGTAGGAAAAGCCCGGGACGGCATCGAGCAGGAACAGCGGGAAGCCGCGCTCGTAGGAGCGGGCTTTGGCGATCACAGACAGATCCGGCGGAATCGAACCCTGCGCGGCCTTGGCGGCTTCGTCATTGGCGTAGATCAGCGGGAACTTGTCGGACGGCTTGCCTTTGCGCTTAACGGCCTCGCCGGAATCGTTGATGTCGGGGATTTCATATTGTTCGGCAAGCGCCTTTACCTGGCCCTCGGTGAATTCCGGTCCGCCCTTCTCATGCAGGTTGCGGAAGGCAACGCGCTTGAGCGAATGGCAGGCCTGACAAACCTCGCGATAGACCTGGAAGCCACGCTGGATCTGCGCCCGGTCGTAGTGGCCAAATGCGCCCGCAAAGGACCAGCTCTGGCGCGGCGGCTTTTTCTGGTCACCGGCGGCCTGTGCGGGAGCCGCGAAGCCGATTGCTGCGGCAAGCGCGACGCTGACGATCGACAGGCTGATTTTGGATTTGACGTTCATTAGCATTTTCCTCATCAGCCGATCAGGACTTGGAATGGGCGGCAGCGCCAGCCATCGCAGCGGCAGAGCCGCCGTTCTTGGCCAGGACAGCATCGGCGATGGACGCCGGAACGGGTTTGGTCTTTTCGAACCAGCCGAGGAACGGCAGGATCGCGAAGAACGCAAAGTAGAAGAAGGTCAGCAGGCGCGAGGCCGTGACATAGCCGCCTTCAGCCGGCTTGGCGCCAAGGTAGCCAAGACCGATGCAGACCAGCACGAAAGCCCAGAACAGCACTTTGTAGACCGGACGGAAGGATGCGGAACGCACCTTCGAGGTGTCCAGCCAGGGGAGAAAAGCCAGGATGGCGATGGAGCCGAACATCGCGATGACGCCGCCAAGTTTCGAGGGAATGGCGCGCAGGATCGCGTAGAAGGGCAGGAAGTACCATTCCGGAACGATATGGGCGGGCGTCACCAGCGGGTTTGCGTCGATGTAGTTGTCGGCGTGGCCGAGATAGTTCGGAACGAAGAAGATGAACCAGGCGAAGAAGATCAGGAAGAAGATCATCGCCGAGCCGTCCTTGATCGTCGCATAGGGCGTGAAGGGAACGGTGTCGCGCTTCACGTCCTTGACCTCGACGCCAGCCGGATTGTTCTGGCCGACAACATGCAGCGCCCAGACGTGCAGCACGACGACGCCGGCAATCATGAAGGGTAGCAGGTAATGCAGTGAGAAGAAGCGGTTCAGTGTCGGGTTGTCGACCGAGAAGCCCCCCCACAGCCAGGTGGTGATGGATTCGCCGACCAGCGGGATCGCCGAGAAAAGGTTTGTGATAACGGTCGCACCCCAGAAGCTCATCTGGCCCCACGGCAAAACGTAACCCATAAACGCCGTCGCCATCATCGCCAGCAGGATGAAAATCCCGATCATCCAGAGGATTTCGCGCGGCGCTTTGTACGAGCCAAAGTAGAGACCGCGGAAAATATGGATGTAGACGACGATGAAGAACATGCTGGCGCCGTTCATGTGGATATAGCGGATCAGCCAGCCCGCGTTAACGTCGCGCATGATACGTTCGACCGAGGTAAAAGCGATCTCGGTGTTGGCGGCATAGTGCATGGCGAGCGTGATGCCGGAAACGATCATGATGACGAGGACGATGCCGGCGAGCGAACCGAAGTTCCAAAAGTAGTTCAGGTTCCGCGGCGTCGGGTACTGGTGAAGTTGCGAGTCCAGGAACGATAAGATCGGCAGGCGATGCTCGATCCAGTTCACGACCTTGGAGTTCGACTGAAAATTCGAAGTCCCACTCATTTTATCTGTCTCCCCCCTCAGCCGATTCGGATGTTCGTGTCATCGGTGAACTCGTACGCCGGAACGGGCAAGTTCGCCGGTGCTGGACCTTTGCGGATCCGGCCCGAGGTGTCGTAGTGCGAGCCGTGGCAGGGGCAGAACCAGCCGCCGAAGTCGCCTTTGGAGTCGCCCGGCTTCTGGCCGAGCGGGATGCAACCGAGGTGCGTGCAAACGCCGACCATGACCAGCCACTCCGGCTTTTCGACGCGGTCTGCGTCGGCCTGCGGGTCCGGCAGGGCGGAAAGCTCAACACTTTCGGCTTCTTTGATTTCTTCTTCGGTACGGTGACGGATGAAGACCGGCTTGCCGCGCCAGATGACGGTGATGCTCTGGCCGACTTCGATCTGCGACAGATCGACTTCGGTCGATGCCAGGGCCAGCGTATCCGCGGCCGGGTTCATCTGGTCGATGAACGGCCAGACGGCGATTGCCGTGCCGACACCGCCGACCGCAATCGTGCTCCACAACAGGAAATCGCGCCGTGTCGGCTCATCGATTTCTGCTACGCCACCCGTGGGGTGGCCCGCATCCGCGGTTTCGCTCATGAAGAATCCCCTCAGTAAACCAAAACTCCGGCGCCGCCCGCTCGGGCAAGTCCGCCGTTCTCCTTGTCGTCCCCATCGCCCGGTCAAAGAAGGACCGAGCGGCTGTCTTTGCGGGGGCTCTAGCCCCGCCGATCATAGGCCTTAGGCGCAGCGCGCCGGGCACGGTGAACGTCCGCTTGGTTATAATAGATGACCCAAACGTTGCAAGGCCTTAGATAGGTTCAGGGCGGGCCATATGTCGGTG
>JAPOIA010000173.1 GCA_029979185.1 Alphaproteobacteria bacterium
GGAGACAGCAAAGCCAGAAGCAGTTCGAAACCATAGTCAAGAACAGCCAGGAGCTGACCGCTGCTATCAGAAGCTGCGCCGAAGAGGCTGCCAAGCCATTCGTATCGGCCTATTCGCACAGCTTCCAGGGCTGATCCCCGCACGAAACATGCATTCAAAGCGCCGGGACCGGAACATTGTCCGGAACCGGCAAAAATTGCCTGCCGTTTTTCATTTGCAGGTCACGCACCCCTTGCAATTGCGATGCAATGCCCTTAATCGTGGCGTCGCAAAACGTCATATGTCTTGCAAGTGCCGCCTTAGCTCAGTTGGTTAGAGCGCTTGATTGTGGATCAAGAGGTCCCCGGTTCGAGCCCGGGAGGTGGTACCACTCATCCCCGCAAAGCCGTTCCGGAAATCAGGACGCCAGCGCCTGCCCGCCTGCCAGCGAAATCTTCTTGTGCCGCGGTGCCCGTTCTTCCGTGAACTGGCCTGCCCGCATGGTTGCATCGGGATTGCGAGACTGATGATAAATTGTCTCGCCGGCACCGCCCGCAGCCTCGTTCAGCGCGCCCCGGGAACAGGTCTTGGCAATCTCAAGGCCGGTGCTGCGCAGGTGACGGCGCTGATAAAAGAAAACCGCGATACGCGCGCGGGCCGATTCCGGCAGGGATTCCACATATCCCATGGCTTCCGCAAAAGGATTATCGCGCATATAGGCGATCATGTTCTCCGGATCGGCCGCCGGATTCTTGCTGTCTGAAATATGATTCGGCATCGAAAAACCGCCTGTGTCTGAAGTAACAATATTGATTTAACGGCAATTTCTCTTAAAATTTGGTTTATAACTGTGCTGATACGGCACGTAGCAGTCTTGAATCTGACGGAAATCAGCCTTGCTTGGCCTCTAATCCTTTCAATTCATTAATCTATACTGCCAGAAAAAGGCTCCCCCGCGCATCTCCGTCCGGCTGCGGTATATTCAGGTCTCATGGCGGGATATCCAGGCTTGGCATCGCTTGCTAAAGAAGAACTTGAGCCGACGCGAACTGGAATGCCTTGATGCGAACAACTGCCCCGGTAATGAAAGACCTGGTCTTGCTCGGGGGTGGGCATGCGCATGTTGGGGTGCTCAAATCCTTCGGTATGCGACCGATCGACGGCGTCAGGGTTACACTTGTCAACCGGGATACCGATACGCCCTATTCCGGCATGCTGCCCGGCCTGATCGCCGGCCACTATTCCTTCGATGACACCCATATCGATCTGGGCCGGCTGGCGCGGTTTTCGCGCGCCCGGTTCATTCACGCAGAAGCGACCGGCGTCGACCTTCAAAAGAAGCAACTGCTGTTTGCCAACCGGCCGCCGCTGGCGTTCGATGTCCTGTCGATCGATACGGGATCGACACCGAACACAGCCGGTGTGCCGGGCGCTGCGGAGCATGCCGTTCCCCTGAAGCCAATCAGCAACCTTCTGACCCGATGGGACAGCCTGTGCGAACGGGCGCTGGCGGCGGACCGGCCGCTGCATGTCGCCATCGCGGGCGCTGGAGCCGGCGGCGTGGAAATGCTGCTGGCTGCCCAGCACCGCCTGCGAGAGGTGCGGCGCGGCGCGGGGTTCGCTTCTCCGGTAACCTTTGCAATCTTCTCCGCCGCAGCCGAGCTGCTCCCAGCATTTCCGTCCCGGGTCCGCGAAACATTCGACCGGGTTCTGCGCGAACGCAGCATCAGCGTGCACTGTGGCAACAGGGTCGCGTCCATCGAGACCAATACCGTCGTTCTCGATAACGGCGCGCGTTTTTGCGCCGACGAAATATTGTTCGCAACAGATGCCGCTGCGCCGGACTGGTTCGCACGAGACGGCCTCTCGACGGACGAGCGCGGGTTCATCAAGGTCAATCCATCGCTGCAATCCCTGTCACATGGGAATGTGTTTGCGGCGGGCGATGTGGCTGCCGTCGAAGGATATCCGCGTCCGAAGGCCGGTGTCTTCGCGGTGCGGCAGGGACCGCCCCTGACCCGAAACTTGCGAAACGCTCTCCTCGGGCGGGCGCTTGTGCCCTTCAAGCCGCAGCAAGAGTTTCTGAGCCTGATTTCAACCGGCGACAATTATGCGGTCGCATCACGCAACGGATTGAGCCTGAGAGGCGCCTGGGTATGGCGTTGGAAAGACTGGATCGACCGCCGCTTCATGGCGCAGTTCAACGACCTGCCGAAAATGCAGCCGGGCGAGGACCGCAAGGCTTACGCCCGGCTTGCCGGCCTCAGCGAAATCGACGCTGGCGAGATGCGCTGCGGCGGTTGCGGCGCAAAGGTCGGTGCAGACACGCTTGCCAGCGCGCTTAAAGAACTGCGGCCCGTCGCCCGTGCGGATGTCATCGCAGGTCTGTCGTCACCGGACGACGCTGCCGTTGTGCGCGCGCCAGCTGGCAAGGTCCTGGTGCATACGGTCGATTCATTCCGGGCGCTGTTGGAGGATCCATTCGTGTTCGGCAAGATTGCCGCCAATCATGCGCTGGGCGATATCTTCGCCATGGGCGCCGAGCCGCATACCGCACTGGCGATTGCAACGCTCCCCCACGCAGGCGTCCGGCAGACGGCAGGCGACCTGCAACAGATGATGGCCGGGGCGGTAGAAGTGCTGAACGAGGCAGGCGCTTCACTCGTAGGGGGGCATACGGCCGAAGGGGCTGAAATGACGCTCGGCTTTGCCGTGAACGGTCTCGCGGATGAACAGCAGATTTTGCGCAAGGGCGGACTGAAGCCCGGCGACGCCCTCATCCTCACCAAGGCGCTTGGCACCGGGACGCTGTTCGCCGCAGACATGCAGTACCGTGCGCGCAGCCGGTGGATCGAAGCTGCCATCTCTTCGATGCTTTTCAGCAATGGTCCCGCTGCGCGCGCGCTTGTCGCAGCAGGTACGGGCGCCTGTACCGACATAACCGGCTTCGGTCTGGCCGGGCATCTGGCCGAACTGGCGGACGCTTCCGGCGTTACAATCCACATCGACACTGCGGCCCTGCCTATGCTGGATGGGTCCAGGGAGATGTTTGCTACCGGCATCGTCAGCACTCTGCACGAGAAAAACCGGAATAGCGTCACCGGACTGTTTAACGAAAACAGCCGCGTCCTTCTGGCCAACCAGCCGATTTTGTTCGACCCGCAGACATCAGGGGGCCTTGCAGCCGGCATCGCAGCTGACCGGGCGGACGATTGCGTAATGCAACTGAAGCAGTTGGGATATGGCCACGCGAGTATAATCGGCAGGATCACGGCGCGGGCCGCTGACGGCGCATTGCTGACAGCTTCATGACGAGCGCGTTTGCGGTTTACCTTCGACGTTCAATCGTGACTTCCGAAATCCCGCTTAGCGTGCCAGCCTGACTGCGCTTCCGGAACATCCGGATTCCCGCCTAGGAAAAGCGTTGCAGAGACCTGCAACGGGAAAGCTGGAGTTGATGAGCGACAAACTCTATTCAGGGGATGCCTTTCCGGCCATGCCCCTCAATCTCGCAGGGGGTGGAAGTTTTTCCATCCCTTCCGATATCGATTCGAAATATCTGATCGCTATTTTCTATCGCGGCCACTGGTGACCTTATTGCCGCCGGCAGTTGGCCGGCATGCAAAAACACAAGGACGCAATCGAAGCGCTTGGCGGCAAGATCATTGCCGGCAGTGTCGATGGCGCCGACAAGGTTGCTGAAGCCGCGCCCGATGCTACTTTCCCGATTGCCGTGAACATGACGCAAGAACACGCTGACGCCATGCGAGCGTGGTGGGGCGATCATCCACGCGGCAAGATCATCCAGCCGAGCGAATTCATCATCAGCAGGGACGGCAAGGTCGTTCACTCCATGTACGCGAGCGGCCCCGTGGGACGCATGCATCCGGAAGAGATCGTCAACATGCTGACATTGTTCGACCGGCGCGACAGGGATGCGGCCGCGCAGAAAGGATAAACATAACCCCGGACGCCGCAGGCGATCCGGGGACATTTTCCATAATGAAAGGTCCCGGACAAATCGCTACGCCGATGGCGCACCGATTTTCCGGGATGACGTTGGCACTACTCGGCAGCCTGCGGCACGGCACTCCGCTCTTCATCCAGCGCCTGCTGCAAGGCCCGGCGCGCCAGCACCAGAGCATGATCGGCCTTGATGCCGACCAGCGGCCGGTCCGGATCCATGTTGATCCGCTCCTGTTGGACATTCATGATATCCACGTCTTCCACGAAGGTCGGGTAAATCTCGTTGTACATGTCCTCGGTGGCCTGCGGATCATCGGTCCGGTATCCGTTAGCCGTCGACCAGAAATAATAGCTGGTCGTTTCCGTCGCCGGCGTGATGCCGTGGAATAGGCGCAGATGGAAGCCGTCCTGTTCACGATTTTCGCGCGCGCCCTTGCCGACATCCAATGCGCCGGACCATTGCAGCACAGACCCGGGAAGCACGTATTCGAACTCCTGCCAGCGATCGACCTTGCCCTTGAAACCGGCGCCTTTCACATAGGTCGGTGGCGGATTGCAGTCGTCCATCCAGCGGACATATTTGACACCGGTTTCCGTGCGCACCGTGTCCATCTTGGCGTTGACGTGGGTCCTGGGGTCGCCGCCGATAGTCTTGCGATGCACGTAGCCGAGATGGGTCAGGTCCATGAGATTGTCGATCATCATCATGAAATTCACCTGGATAGGCATGGTCGCCTTCCGATGCGGCAGTTTCTTTTCGCCTTCGTGGAATGGCCAGTCGATGATCTTCGATTCATCGGCCTTGGCCGGATCGCCCATCCATATCCAGATGAACTCCTGCCGTTCGACGACCGGATAGGACTTCACATTCGCCATCGGCGGAATGGAATCCTGTCCCGGAATTTCAACACATTTGCCGCTGCAATCGAATGTGAGGCCATGATAGAGGCATTCAAGCCCCTTCTCGACCACATTGCCGTGGCTGAGCGGCGCGCCGCGATGGCAGCAGCGATCCTCGACGGCGCCTACCTTGCCGCTCTTGTCGCGGAAGAAGACGATCGGCTCGTTCATGATGGTGCGGGCGAGAATGCCCCTCTCGTTATCGATCTCGTCGGACCACGCAGCCTGCCACCAGGCGTTGCGCAAAAAGGGCGCATTGGTTTTATCGGACATTAGTTCCTCCCCGCTGTCGAAATGTGGCGGTTGTTTTTCGCCCGAGAAGGATTGCAGGAAACGAAATCGCCAGCAAGGAAAATGTGCTGCTGCACATAGGCAATCGCCGCGATCTGCTGCATAGCTGCCGGTTCAGCGTGAAAAAATCTGGCGGAAAGGAGTGGGAGTCGAACCCACCAGAGACGTCTAACGCCCCTCACTGGTTTTGAAGACCAGGCGCCCCACCGGGGACAATTCCCTTCCATGCAACCGGTCATACCAGCTGGCTGCTCCGGCGCAAAGCGGCAAACGGCAGGCGTCGATCACCTGCGCACGCGCACCCAGGCCACTTCGGAAGCCGGTTTGAGAATCCGCCTGTGATCGCCTGCCCGGTGGGTGAATCCAAGACGGTCGAAATGCTCCAGAACCTCGATCACCAGATTGCGGCCAATGCCGGAAGCATCGCGATAGGCGCGCACCTGCAGCAATCCGCCGGCATCGGCCTTTGCCGTCGCCTCGGCGATCTCTCCAAGGCGCTGCAGATGCGCCGGCAGGTAATACCGGTTGTCGGCCACCTGGCAGACATAGCCGATACGAGCGGCGCGATTGAGTGTTCGCTCGACTGCGCGTGCGGGCTGCTTAAGTTCTGCCGCCATCTCTGCGAGGGATGGCGGACGCAGATTGTCCAGCAGGGGTTCGATTCGCGCCCATAAAGCGGCATCCTTCGCCTCAAGCCGCAGGCCGGCACCAGCCGGGCGCCAGGCGCCGGAAACATGCTCCAGCACACCGGATTTTGTCAGCATGTCGAGGCAATGGGTCAGCAACGGGTGTCTGATCCGGCGGGCGGTCTTCTGCTGCAGGACAAGCAGCGTTACACCGGTAGCGCCCGGATTTTCGCTGAAAGTCTGAGCCACGATTGCCTTCACCTCGTCCAGCATTTCATCACGGCGCGCCTGCGTCACCGCAACGGCATCCCTGCCCTCGCCAATGACAATGGCGTTCAATGAGGCCAGAGCCATTTCGCAATCGCCCGGCTGGACATTGCGCGCCTGACAGAAAAGGCCGAAAGCCAGACCATCCGGGGCGCTCGCCAGAGCCGCTGCCAGCGCGGCAACCAGATGCCCGCGCTGCAACGCAGCTACAAGCGCCAGTCTGCCCGGCTTCGCGCGACCGCGGTCGGGAGCAAACGGGTCGATCACCGCACCGCCCGCAATGGTTCGCAGCGCCGACTGGTCGCGCAACACAAAACGGTCGCCATGCAGAGCCGAAACAGGCTGCTGCAGGACAATCTGTACGAAACCCTCGTCTCCCGGTTCGATGAAGCCAGCGCGTTCCCCGCCTTGCAGAACGGCGACGCGGGCAGGTATGTCC